>CAZXKH010000120.1:0-6256 GCA_964641385.1 uncultured Clostridia bacterium
CATCACCAAAAAGTCCCGGAATAAAAGGGATCAAAAGGATGCTGATTAAAGATGACCAGGCTATTTCTTCTTTATATTCTGCTGGTCATTATTTGGTCTGTCTTCAAGAATATGAGGCAGAAGGATAAAAAAGAAAAACAACTGCCCGGGGTTGAGGGGCCCGAGCAGGAGAGGGAAGAGGAGTTTGAGCTGGAGAATTATGAGCTGGAGCTACAGGAGGAACTGGATATTTCCTCTCAGGAGCCTGAAGAGGAAGATGGCTTTGAGGATATCTATCAAAGTAAGAACACTTCTTCTCCAGAGAAGCCCCGGGAACCAGAGAGGTTAAGAGTAAAAACTAAACAAAAGGAAACTCAGGGGGTGAAGAATGAACCAGCCTCCCTTAGGCTGGGAAAAGAGGATCTTAAGCAGGGAATAATCCTCTCCCAGCTCCTTGGTTCACCTCGTGCTCACAAGCCTTATCGCCCTCTCTATTACAAGCGTCTGCGAAGGAAGTACTGAGCTACCCTTCTTTCTGGTGCTTGCTTTTGTACCAGTCTACCGTTTCATCCAGGCCCTGATTAAAGGGGAGCTGTGGCTGCCATCCCAGCCGGTTGATGCGGTGGGTATCAAGGGCATACCGGCGGTCATGACCGGGCCGGTCCTCAATATATTCAATCAGGTCTTTATCCAGACTGAGACGGGAGAGGATGCCCTGAACTATTTCCAGGTTTGTCTTCTCCTCTCCAGAGCCGATGTTGTATACTCTTCCTGGCTTTCCCTCTTTAAGGATCAGCTCCAGGGCCCGGCAGTGGTCCCGGACATGGATCCATTCCCTGATGTTTTGCCCATCACCATAAAGGGGGAGTCCTTTCCCTGACAGGGCACAGGTGATCATTTTGGGGACCAGTTTCTCGGGGTGCTGTCGGGGACCATAATTATTGCCACAGCGGGAGATTAAAACCGGCAGTCTGTAGGTCTGATGATAGGCCATGACCATTAGATCTGCTGCCGCCTTGCTGGCTGAATAGGGGTTTCTGGGTTTTAAGGGGCTTTCTTCATCCCAGGGTTCTTCCTCTGGCTTTAAGGATCCATAGACCTCATCGGTAGAGACCTGTAAAAACTTCTGGATGCGGTATTTTTTGGACATCTCCAGCAGCAGCTGGGTGCCCCTGATGTTACTTCTGACCATGGGGGCCGGATCTTCAATACTGCGATCAACATGGGTTTCGGCAGCCAGATTAATTACCAGCTCTGGTTTCAGGCGGCCAAAGAGGGAGTTAAGGACTTCTTGACAGGCTATATCTCCCTGAATAAAGGTATGTTTTGGATTTGACAGTAACCCTTCCAAATTTTCCAGGCTGCCGGCATAGGTTAAAAGATCCAGATTAATAATGCTCGGACTGGATTCTTTACTCAACAGATAACGAACCAGATTGGAGCCGATAAACCCGGCTCCACCTGTGATCAGTAGCCGCAATTTCTTTCCTCCTTTAGCGGTTTTCTGTCCGCCAGCTGTAGGGGATTTTGGGATCATCCCAGGGTAAGCGGTACTCGTCAGGCTCCTGATAGTTATAGGTTTTGGTGGGGAAGTTGATGATGGCTGCCAGCTCATTGCCTGTGGCAGTAAAGCCATGATAAACAAGGGGTGGGATAACGACCAGGAGGGGGTTTAATGGTCCCAGATAGTATTCAGCCACTTCCCCCCTGGTGGGGCTATCCTGACGGTCATCGTAGAGGACCACCCGGGCCATACCCTGCACACAGACAAAGTGGTCCCACTGTAAGCGGTGGTAATGCCAGGCCTTGATTACATCAGGGTAACAGGTGGTAATATAGGCCTGACCAAAGCTCTGGAACTCATCCCAGTCACTGCGCATCAGTTCCATTAAAAATCCCCTGTCATCGGGAATAATTTTCAATCTTCTCTCTTTGACCCCTGCAATCTTTCCCTCCATGATCTTTACCATCCCTTCTCTCTGTAAGGAATTCTCTCAATGCCTTATTCCAGGGCCTGAGTACTACCCCCATCCTTTGAGCCCGACTGAGATCCAGCACTGAATAACCGGGTCGGGGGGCATAATCCTGATACTCTTCAGACTTAATCTGCCTTACCTCAACCTCCCAGCCCATAAACTTCACCAGTTCTCTGACCAGGCCGTATCTGCTGGTTTCTCCCCTGTTGGCCAGATGGTAGATACCTCTGGGGGGAAGGCTAAGACCATCTCCCTTCATCTTTAAAAGGGAGATGATTCCTGCTGCCAGATCACGGCACCAGGTGGGTCGTCCGTGCTGGTCATTGACTACTTTAAGGCATTTTTTTCTCTCCCCCAGCTGTAAAAGACGGGGAATAAAACCATCCATCTTATTGCCATATAGCCAGGAGGTTCTGATGATCAGTGGGTGGTAGTGAATCCTTTCCACCATTTTTTCCCCTGCCAGCTTACTTCTGCCATAGATGTTGATTGCCCGGGGGGAGTCTGTTGCCAGATAGGGGATCTTTTTGTTGCCCTTGAAGACATAATCGGTACTGAGATAAACCAGGGGGATCCTTCTGCGGGCACAGTGAGCAGTGATAAGCCCGGTACCATAGGAGTTAATTTTAAAGGCAGTATCGGGCTCTCTTTGACAGCCATTGACATCGGTCCAGGCCGCACAGTGAATTACACAGTCCGGTGAAGAGTTAAAGGCATTATCAACCTGCTGGAGGTTGGTGACATCCAGCTCTTCCTTGCCTGGGGCAATAACCGTATAGCCCAGGGATTCAAGCAGTTGAGTTAAACTTAAACCCAGCTGTCCCCTTCCACCTGTGATCAGAATCTGCAAGGAAAACACCTCATTTTTCTTTTCTGTTGTAGGTTATTCAAATTTATAACTGACTGTGATTGTGGGCTGACATACTATCCATCTGCTGCATAGAGATATATAAAAGCACAGTCAGAGGAGGTCTAAATCGATGCCACGACTAATAGCGATGATGATCATCAGAAATGAGGCTGATAGATATCTAAAAAGGACCCTGGAGGAGCTTGTCTCCTATACAGATGAGGTTGTAATTATTGACGATAACTCCACCGATGAGAGTCGGGAGATCTGCCGCTCCTTTGAGCAGGTACATCTGGTTACAAATAACCGCTCAACCTTCTGGATCGATGAGAGCAGTCTGCGCCGGCAGTGCTGGGAGAAGACTGTGGCCAGAGAACCGGACTGGATTCTGGCCCTTGATGCCGATGAGATGCTGGAGGAGAGTATTAAATGGAAGGTAGAAGAGCTAATGGAAGAGGATAAGTATGACCGGATTGCCTTTCGCCTCTTTGAGTTCTGGAATTCATTCCACAGCTACCGGGTGGATAAGATGTGGAATCCCAAAAACCGCTGGGTGGTAAATATGATTCGCTATTTCCCATCATACCCCTATCGCTGGCGGAAACAAAGGCTTCACTGTGGGCGACTGCCTGCCAATCTTCCCGGTCGAACTTACTACAGCGATCTGAGGCTGAAACACTATGGATATGTACGGCCAGAGGATCAGAGGCGAAAGTATTACTCCTATCTACTTCATGACCCTGAGGGTGAACACTGTCCTCTTTCTCACTACCAGAGTATTATGGACCCTGATCCGGTACTTGAAGAGTGGGAGGAGGCGGGGGAAGAGAGAGAGAAGGAGAAAGGGGATAGAGAGAATAAAGAGGTTTTCTTTAAGGGTGATAACAATTTTTCAGGGGAGCTGGTCGACCTGGTAATAGTCAGCTATAATAATCGAGATAGCATTGCCCGGCTACTGGAAAGTATCAGGGAGCATACCCGGTTAAACCACCGGATAATAGTGGTGGATAACTCCTCCACTGATGGCACCCTGGAGTACTTACAAAAACAGAAGGATATCAGTCTGCTGGCCCTTGACCAGAACCTGGGTTACGGGGCTGCTGCCAACAGGGGTATTAAGAAGGGACAGAGCAAGTATATTATGGTTATGAACTCCGATTTAATCCTTACCCCTGGCTGGCTGGAACCTTTAATTGCATGTCTCAGGTCACCGCGGGTGGCAGTTGTTGGTCCTCGAATGATTACTCCCGAGGGACAGCTGGCAGGGGCGGGAGTGATTGGGACAGAATCCTGCAACCACCTGCGGGGTTTTCTCAAAACAGATCACCCGGCCCTCTTTCAGGAAAGGGAAAACTGTGTAAGTGTCTCCGGGGCCTGTTATGGTATTAAAAGGTCTCTGCTTCCCATTCTGGGTTACTTCGATGAAGACTTCTTTCTCTATTTTGAGGAGACCGACTATTCCTTCCGGGCCCGGGACAAAGGATATAGTGTAGTCTACTGTCCAGAGTCCTGTATTTATCATGATTTAAGGTGGGAGGAACGCAACCACCGGGAGCTGTACCGGCATTACTGTCTCTCCCGTCAAATCTTTGAAAAAAAATGGAGCCACAAGCTTGAACGAAGAAGATATTATCAGCGCAAATACCGACAGGTCTTCAGGGGGTGAGGGGTATGAAGGGGGGAACTCTGGCCGTAATTATTGTCTCCTACAACACCAGAGAGCACACCTTAGAGTGTCTTCGCCGCCTGGAGAAGAACACCAGGCTGCCACACCGGGTGATTATTATCGATAACGCCTCCCGGGATGGAAGCCAGACCCTTCTTAAGGGCTGGAGCCGGAAGAGAAGGGGAAGGGTAATATTCATCCAGAACAAAGATAATAAGGGCTTTGCCCGGGCCTGTAATCAGGGTCTGGAACTGGTTGATGCCGGGGAGTACGTCTGTCTGCTCAACAGTGATCTGATGGTTCCCTCTGGCTGGGCCCTAAGGCTTAGAGATCATTTCAGTGATACAGACCGGGTGGGAGCTGTGGGTCCTCTGGGAAGGGGTATCGGTGGTTTCCAGAACTACACCAGCTTCTATCCTGCTCCTGGTTATCCTGTTCAAGACTTTCCTCCCGGGCCAGCCTTTGACCGTTTTGCGGCCCGTGTTTATGTCCAGCAGCAGGGGTGGTTTAGAACTGTTAAGTATCTAATGGGCTGCTGTCTCCTCATCTCTCCCCGGGCGTTAAAGCAGGTGGGAGGGCTTGATGAGGCCTACTTCTGTGGGGCAGATGACTTTGACTGGTCGGTAAGGGCCCGTTTGCAGGGCTTTGATCTGGTGGCTGCTCACGACCTTTATGTCTGGCATCAGATTGGGGCCAGCACCAGCAAAGAAGAGCCTGAGACTCTTGAAAAATACAGGCATCAGGGCTGGAATCATTTTAATCACAAATGGAAGCATGTTTTTCCTGATCACAGCTGGGAGCAGCATTTTGTCAGTGAGGTGGAGCTTGATACTCCCCGCTTCCGCCTCCATTATCGTCACCATTGAGAGAAAGACTTAAAGACCACAGGATGCCCCAACCAAAATAATCGTGGGGCATCCTGTTATTTTCCAGGAGCTTCTCATTTTTTGCCCTTTACTTTCCCAATATTGATGGTGGGGCTGGCTTATCAACTCTCCTGCTTTATAGTGTTTTTTGGTGGACAGGTAAATTTGATACTCCCCGCCCGTTCGCTACGCTCACGAACGAGGATTCTTAAAGGCTCACATGGCCTTCTTATCTGCCAGCAAGCAAGGTATCCCTGGAAAGCAATCTCCTAGATGCCCTCAAGTAGATCAACACAGCCGAAACTGTGGGCGATGTCAAAACGCCTTCTAGTCAGGAAGATTTACGGTTAGCAACCAACTTCCTGTATACTTTCAGAACTTCCAACCCTGAATATTTTACCGCACGGAGGGTTGAGTGCACGAACCCCATATATTCACTTGTAAGTTAATTATATCATGTAGAAAGAGAGATTTCTAGAGTAAGCTATGGATCAAAACCATCACCTTATAATTCTTTCAAGCCGCTTATTTTGTTCTCCCTGATATCAAAAACATTAACCGGTCTCCTCCCCTTTGAGCCTCCTGGAGGTTATTATTACCATCACTGCAGTTGCAGCAAGCATGATGATGATGGTAAGCAGGAATCTTTCGGGGGCCATATCTTCGACCTTCATCACGAACCGCATTCCCTCGGCAATATAGGTCAGGGGAATAACACTTCCCAGGAGGCGGAGGGAGTGTGGTAGAAACTCCATTGGGAAGTAGATGCCTGAGAAGAAGATCATTATCGTCATCAGGATACCACCGATTTCATTGGCAGTCTGTGCATTTTTTGCCAGGAGGGAGATCAAAAGCCCCAGGGCCATCATGGAGAGAGTAGAGGTCAGGACAAAGATCGAAAATAGCTGCCAGTTAATCT
>CAZXKH010000121.1:0-6235 GCA_964641385.1 uncultured Clostridia bacterium
TCAACCCCTCTCTTGCTGCCCTGAAAATTGAAGGAAAATTCCCTGCCCCTGGCAGTTATGAGATAAGAGCCTGTAACCAATGTGGTGTCTGTGAAGGTGTTTGCCCGGTTAATGCCATCTATGATCAGAATGGAGTTTATTTGGTGGATGAAGAGCTGTGTACTGGCTGTGAAGAGTGTGTAGTGGCCTGTCCCAGGGATGTTATCTTTATTAAGGGTGATATAGCTTATAAATGCAATCTATGTGGGCTCTGTACCGAATACTGTCCGCGGGAAGCACTTTATAGGGAGGAGGATAGTAATGACGCAAGCTAATGGTTTTCTTGCTGGCTATGCAGGTAAGATACTTAGAATTAATCTTGGAGAAAATGAGGTAGTATCAACTCCCCTGCCTGAGAGGCTGGCAGATGAGTATTTGGGAGGGCGTGGTTTTGTTGCCCGTCTGGCCTATGATGAAATTAAGGAGGGTGTTCATCCCCTAAGCGAAGATAATAAATTGATTATTGCTACCGGTCCTCTGACTGGCCATTTTCTGCCTGGAAGTGGTAAGCTGCATTTTGGTTCTAAGTCTCCCGCCACCGGCGGTTATGGTGATAGTAATATGGGAGGGCACTTTGGTCCTACAATTAAGTACGCTGGCTATGATGTAATAATTATCAGTGGCAGGGCCGAAAAACCCAGCTATATCTTCATTGATGATCATGAAGTGGAAATCCGTTCTGCCCAAGACTGGTGGGGTCAGGGAGCAATAACTGCAGAAAAACAGCTGAAGGAAGAGCTTGGTGAAGATTTTCAGATTATGACCATCGGTCCTGCCGGGGAGCAGATGGTTAAATATGCCTGCATCTCTCATGATTTTGGTCGTCAGGCAGGAAGAACAGGGATGGGAGCTCTTCTTGGTTCAAAGAATATTAAGGCGATAGCTGTCAGGGGAACAGGCAGTCTATCTGTTGATGATGTTGAGGGTGCTTATGAAAAGGGCAAGGAGGCCCTCAGGGATATTTATAGCAAACCTGGTTTTAAGGGCTGGACCCCTGAGGGAACGGCAGGAATAACTGACTGGGTCAATGAAGTGGGAGCCTTTCCCACCAGGAACTTTCAGACCTCCTTTGCCGAACACCATCAGGATATCAATGGAAAAGCAATACTGGAAGAACTTAAAATTACCGATAAGGGTTGCTTTTCCTGTCCAACTCCCTGTGGGAAATATGGGTATGCTGAAACTGAGCTGGGTTCTACCCATGTTGAGGGACCAGAATATGAGACCATTGCTCTACTGGGTGGAAACTGTGATTTGAAGAATATCCATCAGGTGGCCTATGCCAACTATCTCTGTGATGAACTGGGACTTGATACTATTTCTGCTGGAGTGGTTATCGGCTGGGCGATAGAATGCTTTGAAAAGGGTGTTCTTTCCACCGAGGATGTTGGTCGCGAAATCGCCTTTGGAGACCTGGCTACAGTAGAATACCTTCTGCAGAAGATTGCCAGCCGTCAGGGGATTGGCGACCTGCTGGCAGAGGGAGTAAAGAAGGCCTCTGAAGAGCTGGGACAGGGGTCAGAGGAGTTTGCCATCCACATTAAAGGCCTGGAATGGAGTGGTTATGAATCTCGCAATGCGCCGGGAATGATGCTGGCCTATATGACTGCAGATATTGGAGCTCACCACAATCGAGCCTGGGCTCTGGGTCATGATGTTGCCGGTTCTGGTGCCAGTGTTCATGATCTGATCTCAGGTGAGGGTGGAACTGGAAAAATGGAAAAGGCTCCTGCCAGAGATAAATCCTCAGTGGTTATTGATCTCCAGCACAACAGGCCTTTATATGATGCTCTGGGTATCTGTCGTCTGCAGAATGTTGAGATAGGATTTGAGGTTGAACACTATGAGGAGATACTGGAGTTAATTACCGGTCAAAAGCGCAGCTGGGATCAGCTGCTAAAGATATCTGAGAAGATATGGAACTTGACCAGAGCCTACTCTTTGCGTGAAATAGATGGTTTTGGCAGGGAATACGACTACCCACCACCTCGTTTTTACCAGGAACCCATTCCCTCTGGCCCCAATGAGGGTCATTATTTGACAGAGGAAGAGCTGGAGGCAATGCTTGATGAATACTATCAGGCTCGAGGCTGGGATAAAAATGGAGTACCCACAGATAAAAAGCTGGAAGAGCTGGGCTTATCTGATCTGATTCCGGAGATGGAAAAAATACGTTAATAATTAACTCTTAAAGTATAACCTGCTTTCAGAATTAATCATGCTGTTGTTGGGGTTATCAAATCATTTTGGAGCTGTATACATCTGTTGTCTGAGGAATTTATGATTTGTGTTATAGTTTTTGTTGGCAGCAAATCAGATGGGTCTGTCCTCTGGGGTGAATGCCAACTAAACAGGGCATGGTGCAGCAGTATTTTAAAGATCTAGATAACTATTTTAAAGCTCGAAAAAAGTATATCGAAGAGGGTGAGGTTAAAAAACTCGAAAAGCTTCGGCCACCGTATAAGGTTAGGCGTTTTCGCAAAGTTATTTATAAAAAGAATGCTTTAGCCTTAAAGGATAGAGGCGATTTTGTATTAAAGCACGGTGAAAAGGGTGTAAATAGCGAGCTATCCAACTATGATCTTAAAAAACAACCTGAGTATGCAGAGGTTATTTTTAATCGCTACAAGCGTAAGTATGAGCTTCACGCTACCTATGATGTTAAAATCGAGCAGGCTGATTATAACACAGATAAGGTACTGGCTATTGATCTCGGTGTAGTGCATCCTATTGTCAGTTATGACGGTCAGGAGGTTGTGATCTATAACGGGGGAGTTGTTAATTCCAAACTCCGTTATCGCAACAAGAAACTGAGTGAATTTAAGTGCAAAATGAGTCGGTGCAAGAAAAACTCATCCCGGTATCGTAAGCTCAAAGGTGCCAGAGATCGAGTGCTGGGGCAAATACACTCACAGCTTGATGATCTGTTGGAAAAATACACATCAAAGGTTGTAAGCTACTGCCTTGAGCGTGAGATCAGCACGGTTGTGCTTGGTGATGTAGAGGGTATCCGTGAGAATGTCAGGTTTCATCGTGTAGTAAGCCAGAAGATTTACCAGTGGACATTCTACCAAATCAAGAAAATGCTTAAATGTAAGTGCGAATACGTAGGACTTGAGCTTATGGTTATTGATGAAAACTATACTTCTCAAGCCTGTCCGAGCTGTGGTAAGAAAAATAAAACTTCTGATCGTAACTATAGCTGCTCAAACTGCAGTTTTATCTATCACCGTGATGGATTGGGTGCGGTAAATATCTATAGAAAGTATCATGGCGAGGATCTAGATGTTCCAAGCTATGTAGTCGGCGTTTTGGCATCGCCCGCAGGTGTGAGATATCATCCATATCTGCGTTGCTCAGCTGAATGGAACGCTAGCCCCTGGGCGGGGCGTTCCAGTGATGCTTCAGTAGAGAAGACTGCCTGGAGAGCAGTTAAGAGAATCCTCGTTCGCGAGTGTAGCGAACGGGCGGGGAGTATGTCAAAATATGTAGTTAAGACTGGAGTAGTGGTTTTTTGTCTATTACCTGGGATTCTTTAAATATTTTAAGGCAGGTTGAGATAAGATGATAACAGTTCAAGTAAATCTTTCAGGAAATCTGAAGGCAATTTTACCTGATCAGGAAACAACAAAAAAAATTGAACTGGAACAACCTACAAGTATATATAATGTACTGCTGAAGGCAGATATTAATCCTGCTGTTGTAGTCAAAGTGCTTGTAGAGGAAGAGGTTAAACCCAAGGATTATATTATTAGGGAAGATACCATCATCACTCTCATTGGTCCTCTGGCTGGAGGATAAATAACTTAAACAATCCTCCTATGGGAAATTTGTGAACCCTGGGCTCACTGTTAAATATATTGTTTTGACAAATACTTTGAGAGGAACACTGATATGAAGAGAGCTGTTATTGCCTGTCAGGTCTTTTATCAGGAGATCAAACAAATATTATCAGAGCAAGATGTTAGGATATTATTATTACCACAGGGACTGCACAATAAGCCTGACAGTGCAGACATGAGAAGAGAGATACAGAAGAAAATTGATTTTTTGGAGACAGAGGCAGAGTATGATCAGATAACCCTTGTTTATGGTCTCTGTAGTGGTGGAATTGAGGGATTAAGGGCTAGAAGGGCTGCACTGGTATTGCCTGTTGTCCATGATTGTATTCCTTTACTGCTGGGGGAAGGAGAGATTAAGGGAAATACAGGTAGTGGGCGCAGCTATTATTTAAGCCGAGGATGGATAGATTGTGGAGATGATTCCTATCGACAGCACCTCTTTATGGTTGACAGAATGCAGGGCCTGATAGATAGATTTAAGGATTTTAAGAATAAGCACAGTGAAGCAATGGTGGACTGGTATCAGAGTGATCATTACCAGAAGGCTGAGAGGAAGGTTTTTGCTGAGAATGTGGCTGAATATGTAACCTTTGAGTGTTTAAAGAATTATCGTGCTCTGGTATTAATTGATAATCAAAACCTGGCCAATATTCATCTGGATTATGCTCAAAAGATGTATGGTTTCATTAAAGAATTGTTAGATAAAAATGGGCAAAAACCCTTTTCTTTTAGGACTGTCAGAGGGGATTTAACTTTGCTAAAAAACCTTCTTTTTTTTGAACAGGGTCCTGGGAGTAATGAAAAAAATATTCTTTATACTCCTCCCGGGGAAGGGGTTGCTCTAGAAAAAGTGCTTAGATCTTAACTAATTACTTGTCAGGAAAGATAATGAATATTATTGGATAGAGAGAGTTATACGAAGACAGCAGTCCTATTATGCAGAGAGGATAATTGAGTAAGGGGAAATACTTGTGTTGAGAGGGTGCAATTCAGAGATTGAATCTCTATAGTTCCTTAATGGTTGAGTAAGCAAGACAATAGGGAAGGTATGAAAGATCAACATAACAGAATAGAATCCCAGCTGCCTGACTGAAGCAGCTGGGATTCTATTATTTTATCACTTACTTAAAACCTTCTTTGCCAGGAGCAAAAAAATATCTTTAGAATGGAGACAACCTGCTTTTCCAAAGGTTAACAACAGTTGCAGTAAACTGTATACAGGAGCATCTTTAGAGTTTCAACCTTGTGAGGCTTCGGTTTCTATTCTATTTTAGACCATTGCTTTAGATGGTGAAAATTGATCTCTTACCTGTTCTACATCCTGCTGGCTGGCTTTACTGGCAGGTTGATAGTAGCCCTTTTGTTCTGCTATCTGGTAAAGCTGATATTGAAATTGTTCGTCCTGCCCCCTAATCTGTTGTATAGTTTGCCGCAGATTTTTATTACTGCATTCACTGATTGTTTTGGTATAACAGGTGAGACCTGCTTTGGTCATGGCCAGAACATCGTTGACAATATCCTTTTCTCGCACTTTTTATCTCCTCCTTTACTGTAGGTATGAGAGTAGTTGTTCCATGGTGTTGTTTGCTGATTGTGCCGACTGCTGCAACATGTTTCTCAGCTGTGGATCATTGCATTGATTGGCATAGTCTTTCATTTTGTTGGACATTGTTTCATGGTTTCCAATTAATTCTCTTAGATTTTGTAATTCCTGCTGATTAATCTGATTCATTGGTATCTCTCCTTTCTATTTCTATTTTCTCATTTTCACTGCTTATTATCCATTTATCTATTGCCTTTTTATGTAATTAACCAGCCAGAAAACCCTGGTAAATGAGGGTTATAAGAAAACCCTGCTCAGCTTTCATTTTCCATTTTTTCTAAAGCAGTATTATAAGGGCAATAAAAAAAAGCCCTAACTGGGCTTTATCAAAAGTTAATTAGTGTTAATTTATAGATGCAAAATAAAGATAATCAAGATGTTATTTGTTATTAGAAAAGTTATGAACCTGCCACCTCAATAGGATTGTTGCTGGCTGTAGAACGAGGATTGGATCTCACCTTACCTTCTTTTACATATATTTCTAGCCCCCCATCCTCAGATCTAATAACGTTGTCAACATTATCTATGCCGTTTCCATTGCTGCTAAAGGCCAGAGCGGTAAAGGAAAGAAGCATGGTCAGTGTTAGGAGCAGAATAATAGCATGTCTATACCTATCCATCAGATCATTCCTCCTTTCAATAAAAAAGCACTCTAAACCCGCCCAATAATTGTTTGAAATATATAATAATATCAGTAGCATAATTATAACATATAGATATTATCCTGTAAAGGAATTAATAGAAAAACTGC
>CAZXKH010000122.1:0-6216 GCA_964641385.1 uncultured Clostridia bacterium
CCGCATTCCTCCCCGCCCCTTTCACGGGCGAGGTTTCCTGCGGTATTTTGATGACCTCTGTCATCCTCAGTTTTTTTAGTTTTTTATAAATTAGTTAATCAGTCCTCAAATCAACCATGAACTCCCTCTTCTGGTCCCCATGGATAACTGTCACCCTTAGTTTAAGCTGCTCCTCTTTAGAACCGGGCATCAGGCTTACTTGATCCCCACTGGCTACAGTTACAGACACCAGATGATCACTAAAATCTGCTACCGGGACCCCATTTACCAGCACCCTGCTCTCAGGCATGGGCTGAGGGTTTAACCGTTTAAAGATGACAATTCCCTCTGCCCTTTGAGGAGCAAAAACCTCCCTGGTCTCTGGTTTTTGCTCCTCCAGAAAGAGGTAGTAGGGAAAATACTGGCCCTGCTCTCGATGACTGCCCACAATTTGCAGGCTGATGATTAAAATTATCATCATCAGAGCCAGTCTAAAAAGTGTTTTTCCCACCTGAACCAGAGAACCCTGTGTCATCCTCAACCCTCCCCCTGGTAGTGTAAAGTAATAACCTCAAGCCCCCTTCTTTATTATCTCTATTCCCCTGACATCTCTGATATGAAGAGATGTGCTGGTTAAATAAAACCAGCAGTATACCTTTCACCACCCTGCTGGCATAGAAAAAACTAAATCCCTGACCATCTGAGATCCAAACTTGATCAAAAAAAGGCAGGAAAAATTGCCTTAACCTAGAAGTAATATTGAGTCATCTCTTTACATTTTTTTATCTTTTTTTCATAACCAATGAACTAGAAGGGGAGTTTCATATTTGCAAAAAACTAAAGCAATGAAAAGACTACTGCCGATAGCTCGCGGGGAGAAACCGGCCCAGCTGCTATTTAAAAATGGTGAAATCCTTGATGTCTTCAATGGAGTACTGCACAGGCAGAAGGTTGCCCTTTCCGATGGAATAATAGTAGGGATAGGCGATAATTACCGGGCAAAAAAAGAGATAGACCTGGAAGGCAGAATACTGGCTCCAGGTTTTTTCGATAGCCATCTACACTTAGAGAGCAGCATGGTTGGTGTGGGAGAGTTTGCCCGCAGGGTGATTCCCCAGGGAACAACAACCATTTTCCCTGATCCCCACGAAATAGCCAATGTGGCTGGCACAGCCGGGATAGAATACCTGCGCAGGGCTGCCCTCAAATATCCCTGGAACCTTAATCTGATGCTTCCCTCCTGTGTCCCCGCTTCACCCTTCTCCACACCGGGAGCAAAGATTGGAGCAGAAGAACTCTCTTCCATGATTGGTAAAGAGGGCGTATTTGGTCTGGGGGAGATGATGAACTCTTCTGGAGTGATAAATGGTGATCCTGATATCTGGGATAAAATTAGTATGGCCCACAACCTGTACATAGATGGTCATGCCCCCGGGCTTTCCGGTCCAGAGCTCAACGCCTATCTGCTGGCCGGTATTAAAAGCGACCACGAAACAACTACAGTCAATGAAGTCCAGGAAAAGCTGGAGCGAGGTATGTATATCATGCTGCGAGAGGGTTCCGCAGCCCGCAACCTGGATACACTGCTACCGGCAGTAAAGAGCAGTAACCGGGAGCGGTTTATGCTGGCCACCGATGACCTGCAGGCAAATGATCTTATCTCCAGAGGCCACATTAACCATCTTTTAAAGAAGGTTGTTGAAGCAGGACATGATCCCCTTGATGCCATCAAAATGGCGACCATCAATCCAGCCCGGGCCTTTGGCCTGGAAGGTACAGGAGCCATAGCTCCCGGATACCGTGCAGACCTTGCTGTCATCAATAATTTTTCCTCCTGGAGCATTCATGCTGTCTATAAGGATGGAGTCCTGGTAGCAAAAAGGGGGAAGAGCCTCTTTTCCAATCAGGACCCAAAACCACCAGCAGCAGTTATAGACTCAGTTAAGATGGCGAAGTTAACAATGGAAGACTTTCTGCTACCACAGGGAAGAAGATTTCGGGTTATCAGGCTCCTTCCAGATGAAATTATAACCAGGGGAGAGGTGGAAGAACTGGAGGTTGTTGATGGAAGGGCTATCTCAGAGAATGATGATCTCAACTCACTGGCAGTTGTAGAACGTCATCAGGCATCAGGAAGAGTGGGACTTGGACTTTTGCGGGGAATGGGACTTAAAAGAGGAGCAATAGCCTCCTCAGTTGCACATGATGATCACCACCTGATCGTGGCTGGAACTAACCCCCAAGATATGTTGCAGGCAGTCAGGAAGATAGAAGAAATGCAGGGAGGACTGGCAGTAAGCTGTGAAGGCAAGGTACTGGCTTCACTGGCCCTGCCACTGGGAGGTCTAATGTCTGATCAATCCATGGAAAAGACAGCAGAGAACCTGATCAGACTGACAAAAAAGACCAAAGAACTGGGCTGTAAACATGACAGCCCCTTCATGGCTTTGAGTTTCCTGGCCCTTCCCGTAATACCTGAACTAAAGCTAACTGACCGGGGACTATTTGATAGCCTAAACTTCAAGAAGGTTCCACTTATAGTTGATTAATATGTGCAAGCTAATCTTAAACCATGCAATCTAATCAGGAAGAAAAGAACTGTTTTAGCTCAATGCAATTACCTTCAAGGAGGTACTTTTTCGATGACAGAAATGCTGGACCGTTTTTTTAAGCTTTCAGAGAACAAAACCAATGTCAAGACGGAAGTGCTGGCCGGATTCACCACCTTTATGACCATGGCCTATATTATATTTGTTAATCCGGACATTTTAAGTGCAGCTGAGATGCCCTGGAATGGTGTCTTTATTGCCACCATAATGGGTATTATTCTTGGCACCCTGGCCATGGCACTACTAACCAATTATCCCTTTGCCCTGGCCTCAGGAATGGGACTCAATGCCTTCTTTGCCTTTTCTGTGGTGCTGGGTATTGGTGTCCCCTGGCAGATAGCACTGGGTATTATCTTTCTGGAGGGTATTCTATTTATTATTCTAAGTGTACTCCCGGTCAGAGAGATGATCGTCAACAGCATACCCATGAGCCTGAAGGCTGCTATCAGTGCCGGTATTGGACTCTTTATTGCCTTTATAGGTCTTCAAAATGCAGGTATTATAATAAGTGATGATGCAACCCTGGTTACCATCGGCAAACTAACAGATGGCAACGCACTGGTGGCCATCTTTGGCCTGGCCCTGATCGGTATCCTCTATTCCCTACAGGTTAAGGGGGCTCTGCTCTGGGGCATCCTGGGAGCAGCAGTCTTTGGAGCCCTGCCCGGAATTGAAGTTACCTCCGGTTTTCAGGGCATTGTAGCCATGCCCAGCTTTGGCGACTGGTCTGAGGTTTTATTTCAGCTGGACATTGCCGGTGCCCTTAATCTCAGTTTTCTGGGTGTCATTCTGGCCTTTCTCTTTGTAGATCTCTTTGATACTGCCGGAACCCTGGTGGGAGTAAGTACTGAGGCCGGATACCTTGATGAAGAGGGCAACCTGCCCAAGGCCAGCCGGGCTCTGCTGGCAGACGCCATTGGAACCACCGGAGGCGCAGTCTTTGGAACTTCAACAGTAACGACATATATTGAATCAGCCGCTGGAGTGGCAGAGGGAGGACGCACCGGATTAACAGGTGTAGTAACCTCCATCCTCTTCTTTCTTTCACTATTCTTCATGCCACTGGTAGGTATGGTACCGGCCGCTGCCACCTCACCGGCTCTGGTAGTTGTAGGAACAATGATGATGCGCAATGTACTCAAGATCGACTGGGAGGACTTTACCGAAGTTCTGCCGGCCTTTGTCTGCATGATAGCCATGCCCATGGCCTACTCCATCTCAGATGGCATTGCCCTTGGTTTCATCTTCTATCCCCTGCTCAAACTCTTTACCGGGCGTGGAAAAGAAGTTCACTGGCTGGTCTATCTGCTGGGGATACTCTTTGCCGCATACTTTATCTGGCTACATCCCACCCTGGCCTAAGAGGGAAGATCCCAATTTACTGTCGTCAAATCAAGAGCTCAATAAAGCCTGCAGAGTGGAGAACTCTGCAGGCTTTTGCTTGGATGGTCGTCTAATTTTTAACTTATTTCAACAAGAACTCCACTTGCAAACTTTGGCAGCTGACTATCCCTCACCAAAAGGGCAAAGAGTTAACTACTCAGAAGTTTCATAAAGGCCTCTCTGGCAGCCTCCTGTTCGGCCTCCTTTTTCGTGCTTCCTCTACCCTCTCCCATTACTCTCTCATCAAGAATAACCTGAACTGTAAACTCCTTCTGATGGTCAGGTCCGTCCTCTTTCACAGTTTGATAAAGGGGAAGCTCACCGGTTCTGGCCTGTACCAGCTCCTGGAGTCCAGTCTTATAATCCTGGATATGGTTCCCCCTGTAGGCAGAGCGTACATCTTCACCTAAATATTGAAGGATGAACTCCCTGGTTACCTCCAGGCCCTGATCAAGATAAAGGGCACCAATCAGGGCTTCAAAAACATCAGCCAGAATTGAAGCCCGCCTGCGGCCACCTGTCAGATCCTCTCCCCGTCCCAGAAAAAGATAATCACCCAGCTTAAGCTCTCTAGACTTTTCAGCCAGCACCGGGGCACTGACCACTATTCCCTTCATCTTGGCCAGCTGGCCCTCCGGGGAACGGGGATACTGCCGATAAAGGTACTCACTAATCACCAGCTCCAGAATGGCATCACCCAGAAACTCCAGTCTTTCATTGTCCTTTAGTCTTCTGCTCTCACATTCATTGACATGAGACTTATGGGTAAGGGCCATCTGCAGCAACTCTTCCCGGTCAAAACTTAAGCCAATAGTCTTCTGCAGTCTTTTAAGGTCACCTCTACTCATTGCTCTTCCGCTGCTCCTTAAAGGAAGCGAAGACTATACTGGCATTATGGCCTCCAAAGCCAAGAGAATTGGAAAGAGCATGCTCCACCCTTGCCCTGCGGGACTGATTGGGAACATAGTCCAGATCACATTCCGGATCTGGTGTCTCATAGTTGATGGTGGGTGGAATGACACCATTCTTAATGGTTAACAGACTGGCTATCGCCTCAATACCCCCTGCTGCTCCCAGCAGATGGCCTGTCATTGATTTAGTAGAGCTAACTGCCAGTTCATAGGCCCATGCTCCAAAGATCTCTTTGATGGCCATAGTTTCAAACTTATCGTTTTTGGGAGTTGAAGTACCGTGGGCATTAATATAGTCAATATCTTCAGGTTTAAGCTTTGAGTTCTTAATGGCCATCTTCATGGCCCGGGCTGCTCCCTCACCCTCAGGGGCAGGATCAGTGATATGATGGGCATCGGTTGACATTCCATAACCAAGCACCTCACCATAGATCCTTGCTCCCCGCTTGATGGCATGTTCCATCTCCTCCAGGATAAGAATACCTGTCCCCTCTCCCAGAACAAAACCATCCCGATTGAGATCAAAGGGACGACTGGCTTTTTCAGGCTCATCATTCCGCTGTGAAAGAGCCTTCATGGAAGAAAAACCGCCCATGGACAGTGGAGTTACAGCGGCCTCAGTGCCACCACAGATCATTACCCGGGCATCACCCCTTTTGATGATATGGTGTGCTTCACCCAGGGCATGGGTGCCGGAAGCACAGGCAGTAACTGTATTGTTGCTGGGGCCCTTTGCTCCCAGCTGGATGGCTATCTGCCCGGAAGCCATATTGGAGATCATCATGGGAATAAAGAAGGGACTGACCCTGCCTGGCCCACGCTCCAGCAACCGTTTATTCTGCTTCTCAAAGGTAGACATACCTCCAACACCTGAGCCCACCAGGGTCCCTATCTGCTCACAATTTTCTTCATTGATCTCAATTCCACTGTCTTTTAAAGACATCATGGCAGCAGCAACAGCCAGCTGAGCAAAGCGATCCATCCTCCGGGCATCCTTGCGGTGGAAAAAGTCCCCGGGATCGAAATCCTTAACCTCACCTGCAAAACGAACTGGAAATTCCTCTGCATCAAAGTGAGTAATGGGTCCGATACCCGAAACCCCCTGGAGGATATTATTCCAGAACTTATCCAGTCCGGTACCCACCGGTGAGATAACTGCCATTCCAGTCACAACAACGCGAAAATTCATAGGCGATCCTGATACTAAAACCCATCAAATGAAAAGTGGGTTTTTTCTCAGTCTTCCCTCCTTCAAAATAATAATCACTATAACCGAGCGTTTAAGATTGGATATTATAAATGATCATCAGAACAACCCTTTAAAGAAAGCCCCG
>CAZXKH010000123.1:0-6194 GCA_964641385.1 uncultured Clostridia bacterium
ATATATTCTAAGGCCTTCTCCTCCAGCTGAGCAGTTAGTTCCTCCAGAGCATAGGAACCACCAAGGGGATCAATAAGGTCACAGACTCCACTCTCATGGGCAATAATCTGTTGAGTCCTGAGGGCTGTTCGGACTGCTTCCTCTGAGGGCAGGGATAAAGCCTCATCCATGGAGTTGGTGTGCAGAGATTGGGTGCCACCAAGAACGGCAGCCAGGGCCTGAAGGGTAACCCTGATCACGTTGTTCTCGGGTTGCTGGGCCGTAAGGGTACAGCCTGCTGTCTGGGTATGGAAACGCATCATCATGGACTTCTCTTTTTGAGCTCCAAAACGCTCCTTCATCAGTCGGGCCCAGAGTCGACGGGCAGCCCTGAATTTGGCAGTCTCCTCCAGGAAGTTTAGGTGGGAATTAAAGAAGAAGGAGAGGCCTGGAGCAAAGTCATCTACTTCAAGCCCCAGATTTTCAGCTGCCTCTACATAGGTTATCCCATTGGCCAGGGTAAAGGCTATCTCCTGTAGGGCAGTTGCACCGGCCTCCCGAATATGGTAGCCGCTGATGCTGATGGTATTCCAGCGGGGCATCCTTTTAGAACAGAAGGCAAAGAGATCGGTGATCATCCTCATGGAGGGTTTAGGGGGAAAGATATAGGTTCCCCGGGCTATGTACTCCTTGAGGATATCGTTCTGGACAGTTCCCTTTAACTGGTTGTAGGGGATACCCTGCCGCTCTGCCACCACCAGATACATGGCCAGAATAACGGCTGCCGGGGCATTGATGGTCATGGAAGTGCTGACCTGATCAAGGGGAATCTCTTGAAAGAGATTCTCCATGTCGTGGATGGAATCGATGGCCACTCCTACCCTGCCCACCTCTCCCTTACAGAGCTGATGATCGGAATCAAGACCCAGCTGGGTGGGCAGATCGAAGGCTGTACTGAGCCCGGTCTGCCCCTCTTCAAGTAGATAACGAAAACGACGGTTGGTCTCCTCTGCCCCGGCAAAACCAGCATACTGGCGCATGGTGAAGAGACGACCCCGGTACATGGTTGGATAGACCCCACGGGTAAAGGGGAAGGACCCTGGATAATTCAGATCATCAAGGTAGGAACCTCCCCTTTTTTCTGCATCAAGGGGGCTGTAGAGTGCTTTTAATCCAAGGGAGGAATCGGTGCTAAACTCCTTCTTCCTGGCACCGAAGTTCTCCTGAAAGGGCTCCAGGGTCTCCTGCAGCCATCGCTTTTCTTCAAGCTCCAGTCTCTTTCTTTCTTCTTCATCCAGCATCAACTGATCAACCTCCATTACGTAATATCTATAACAGCTATTCCTGTAGCTCTTCAATCATCTCTGTTAGTTTGGGCAGTACCTTAAAGAGGTCATCAACTATCCCGTAATCTGAGTGGGCAAAGATGGGGGCCTCGGGATCCTTATTGATGGCCACCACCTTCTGGGCTCCCTTCATACCGGTGGTATGCTGGAAGGCACCGGAGATACCAAGGGCCAGATAGAGGCGGGGTTTGACGTTCTTACCCGAGACTCCCACCTGACGGTCTGCTGTCAGCCAGCCGTTATCAACTGCCGGCCTGGAACCACAGAGGTGAGCTCCCAGCTTCTCCGCCAGCTCTTCTACCAGCGGCAGGTTCTTCTCCTCACGCAGGCCACGGCCAATGGCGATTAGCTGCTCAGACTGGCTGATGTCAACCTCTCCCACCTCGGCCTCCTGGTACTCAACAAAGCTGCGACTTTTATCCTCCTCTTTAAGGGGGGCCTCCAGCTTTTGGATACTGCCCTGGGCCTCTTTTTCCAGGGCCTCAAAGGCCGCCTCCCTGACGGTCACAAGAGAGGTACCCCGGGCAGAACAGGAGACAACTTCGTTGACCTTGCCCGAGTATATCTGACGCAGGGCCTGATACCTCTCATCTTCCAGCTTAAGGCCAATGATCTCCGGTATATAGGGTAAACCCATCTCTACTGCCAGGGCCGGGGCCCAGTCAACTCCCTGGGCTGTATGGCCCACCAGCACCAGCTGTGGCTCCTCTTCCTCTATAACCCCCTGTACTGCCTGCAGGTACTCACTGGCCCCATACTCTGCCAGCCGGGGATCATCCATCAACAAAACCTCTGACCCCAGGGCAGAGAGCCTTGCTGCCAGCTCCTCCACCCCACTGCCCATGAGCAGGACCCGGGGGCTGGCACTAAACTCCTGTGCCAGGGAGAGCATCTCCAGGGTTATCTCTCTCAGCTTGCCACGCCTGTGTTCGGCCACCACTAAGACTTCAGTCATCTAGATCAACCCCTCCTTCTTGAGGATAGCAGCCAGTTTTTCTGCCTTCTCCTCCGGTTCTCCCTCAATCATCTCCGCCCGGGAGACTATCTCCGGCAGATAGAGCTGCTCCCTCTTAATCAGGGAGGCCGAGCTGTCCACCTGCTCTGCTTTAAGATTAAGCCCCTCTAAGTCCTTAACTGTCAGCTCCTTCTTCTGGGCAGAACGGATACCCCGAATGGAGGCATAACGAGGCTCATTGATCCCGGTCTGGATGGTGAGCACTGCCGGCAGTGAAAGGTCTACTACCTCCTGCAGTCCTCCCTCCAGCTCCCGGTGAACTCTAAGACCCTCTCCCTGTTCCTCTACCCGGGTCACCATGGCTGCATGGGAAACACCAAGCTCCTGGGCCATGGCCACTCCCACTGACATATGGCCATCATCACTGGCCATACAGCCGCAGAGCACCAGATCAAAGTCCTCCTCAACTGCTGCTCTTAGCACCCTGGCCACCATCAGGGGATCATGGGCTGCCAGGCGGGGATCCTCGATCCTTATCGCCCGATCCGCTCCCTTGGCCAGGGCAGTCCTGATCATAATCTCCGAATCCTCGGGACCGATGGAGAGCACTGTCACCTGACCTCCATACTGCTCCTTCAGCAGGACGGCCTCCTCGACAGCATAGTTGTCGGCATCATTGATGTCAAAGGAAAATCGGCTGGTATCAACTGCTCTTCCATCCTCCTCAAGCTCAACTTCCACCTCAGAGGTGTCAGGTACATACTTAATACAGACAAAGATCTTCATCTCTCAACCTCCATATATAATTGGATTCTTCTATTCTACCTCTCCCAAAAGCTCCATAATCTCCACTACCCTGATCTCCTCTTCGTGGCCGAGATTTTTTACTGCATCCTCCAGAGTCAACAGGCAGAAGGGGCAGGATACTGCCACCATATCAACCTCCATCTCACTGGCAGCAGCCTTGATTCTGGTCTCGGCCAGGCGTTCATTCTTTTCCTCAGATTCAACCCACATCTTGCCTCCACCGCCTCCACAGCAGAGGCTGCGTTCACGGGAACGCTCAAACTCTACCAGTTCTAGACCCTTGATGGACTGGAGAATATTTCGTGGTTGATCAAAGATCTGGTTCTGTTTGCCGAGGTAACAGGGGTCATGGTAGACAACACGCTGATTTAGCTTTCCCTTCAGCTCCAGCTGATCCTCCCTGAGCATCTGATCAACAAACTCTGTATAGTGTACAACCTCCTGTTCAAGCTGCGGATAGTGAGCTTTAAAGGTTGTATAACAGTGTGGTGAAAGGGTAATGATCCTCTCTGTTTCCATCTGGTTGAGCAGTTCTGTATTATCCTCTACCATCATCTCAAAGAGTCCATCCTCACCCAGGGCAAAGACCTCCCCTCCACAGCAGGACTCATCCTGACTGAGAAAACCATGCTCTATTCCAGCCCCCTTCAGAAGGCGGGAGAAGTTCTGGGCCACAGCCTGGACCCGGGGGTCATAGGCTATGGTACAACAAACAAAAACAAGGTTTTTCACCCTATCTCCTGGCCTGCAGGTTGCTACCTCCAGGCCCTCCATCCAGTCATAACGGATGGCCCGGGGCTTCTCCCAGGGGTTGCCCTCCCGGAAGGTGCTCTCTAGAGCCTCTCTGACCGTAGACTGGATACGTCCAGTTTCAATCATCATTGTCCGCAGGCCGAAGAGAACCTCCTGTGGTTTCAGGCCCTTGGGACAGCGAAGGGCACAGGTCTGACAGGAAGTACAGTCCCAGATATCGGGTAATTTGGAGAGCTCTTCTCTGAGTTTTTGATCATCAGACTGATAGATAATACTGCGAATATTGAGGTCAGTGCGGCCTGTTACCGGACAGCCACCTGTACAGCGGCCACATTGAATACATCCCAGCAGATCGTGTTTTTCGATAAAGGATTGCATTTCAACCATGATCCCACTCCCCTGTGGAATAAATTTGAAAGCAGGCATTCCTGTTGGGAAGACAGTGATAATGCCTTCCAGGCCCAGGAAGGAGTAGCTCCTATTCCTGTAGCTCTTCAATCATCTCTGTTAGTTTGGGCAGTACCTTAAAGAGGTCATCAACTATCCCGTAATCTGAGTGGGCAAAGATGGGGGCCTCGGGATCCTTATTGATGGCCACCACCTTCTGGGCTCCCTTCATACCGGTGGTATGCTGGAAGGCACCGGAGATACCAAGGGCCAGATAGAGGCGGGGTTTGACGTTCTTACCCGAGACTCCCACCTGACGGTCTGCTGTCAGCCAGCCGTTATCAACTGCCGGCCTGGAACCACAGAGGTGAGCTCCCAGCTTCTCCGCCAGCTCTTCTACCAGCGGCAGGTTCTTCTCCTCACGCAGGCCACGGCCAATGGCGATTAGCTGCTCAGACTGGCTGATGTCAACCTCTCCCACCTCGGCCTCCTGGTACTCAACAAAGCTGCGACTTTTATCCTCCTCTTTAAGGGGGGCCTCCAGCTTTTGGATACTGCCCTGGGCCTCTTTTTCCAGGGCCTCAAAGGCCGCCTCCCTGACGGTCACAAGAGAGGTACCCCGGGCAGAACAGGAGACAACTTCGTTGACCTTGCCCGAGTATATCTGACGCAGGGCCTGATACCTCTCATCTTCCAGCTTAAGGCCAATGATCTCCGGTATATAGGGTAAACCCATCTCTACTGCCAGGGCCGGGGCCCAGTCAACTCCCTGGGCTGTATGGCCCACCAGCACCAGCTGTGGCTCCTCTTCCTCTATAACCCCCTGTACTGCCTGCAGGTACTCACTGGCCCCATACTCTGCCAGCCGGGGATCATCCATCAACAAAACCTCTGACCCCAGGGCAGAGAGCCTTGCTGCCAGCTCCTCCACCCCACTGCCCATGAGCAGGACCCGGGGGCTGGCACTAAACTCCTGTGCCAGGGAGAGCATCTCCAGGGTTATCTCTCTCAGCTTGCCACGCCTGTGTTCGGCCACCACTAAGACTTCAGTCATCTAGATCAACCCCTCCTTCTTGAGGATAGCAGCCAGTTTTTCTGCCTTCTCCTCCGGTTCTCCCTCAATCATCTCCGCCCGGGAGACTATCTCCGGCAGATAGAGCTGCTCCCTCTTAATCAGGGAGGCCGAGCTGTCCACCTGCTCTGCTTTAAGATTAAGCCCCTCTAAGTCCTTAACTGTCAGCTCCTTCTTCTGGGCAGAACGGATACCCCGAATGGAGGCATAACGAGGCTCATTGATCCCGGTCTGGATGGTGAGCACTGCCGGCAGTGAAAGGTCTACTACCTCCTGCAGTCCTCCCTCCAGCTCCCGGTGAACTCTAAGACCCTCTCCCTGTTCCTCTACCCGGGTCACCATGGCTGCATGGGAAACACCAAGCTCCTGGGCCATGGCCACTCCCACTGACATATGGCCATCATCACTGGCCATACAGCCGCAGAGCACCAGATCAAAGTCCTCCTCAACTGCTGCTCTTAGCACCCTGGCCACCATCAGGGGATCATGGGCTGCCAGGCGGGGATCCTCGATCCTTATCGCCCGATCCGCTCCCTTGGCCAGGGCAGTCCTGATCATAATCTCCGAATCCTCGGGACCGATGGAGAGCACTGTCACCTGACCTCCATACTGCTCCTTCAGCAGGACGGCCTCCTCGACAGCATAGTTGTCGGCATCATTGATGTCAAAGGAAAATCGGCTGGTATCAACTGCTCTTCCATCCTCCTCAAGCTCAACTTCCACCTCAGAGGTGTCAGGTACATACTTAATACAGACAAAGATCTTCATCTCTTTTTTCCCTCCCAAAGGATCTATCTGAGAATGTTGTTGGCAATCACCAGACGCTGGATCTGGTTGGTTCCCTCATAGATCTGCATGATCTTGGCATCACGCATGTACTTCTCCATGGGGTTTT
>CAZXKH010000124.1:0-6137 GCA_964641385.1 uncultured Clostridia bacterium
ATGGTCTGCCACTCATGACCCTCTGTGATGTTATCTTCAAGGCACTCTCCGGTGCCATACCTGAGCAGATTCCTGCTGCTCACTATGCCGATGTCTGTGCCATCTTTCTCTTTGGAGAGGATCCGGAGACCAGGGCTCCCTATCTGCATGTTGAGCCAGAGGGAGGGGGCTGGGGAGCCTGCCCCAACCGTGATGGAGAGAATGTGCTGATTGCCATTGCCGATGGTGATACCAGAAATGTGCCGGTGGAGGTTATAGAGAACCGTTATCCCTACCGAATCGAGCGGTATGCTGTCCGCCCGGACTCAGGTGGACCGGGTAAGTTTCGCGGTGGACTGGGCCACTTCCGGGATTATCTACCCCTTGGTCATGATCCCAGCCTGACCACCACTCAGGAGCGTTCCAAATGTGCTCCCTGGGGGTTATTTGGTGGTCAGGAGGCTGACTATAATACCCTGATTGTAAATCCCGGCACTGATGAGGAAGAGCAGATCCAGAAGTGTGCTGCCAAACCCTTAAAGGAGGGTGATCTGATCAGTGTTCGCACCGGTGGCGGCGGAGGTTATGGAGATCCCTATCAGCGGCCGGTGGAGAAGGTCAAAGAGGATGTGATCAGGGGTTATGTAACCCCTGAGGCAGCCCGGGAGGATTATGGAGTGGTGATCGATCCTGAAACCATGGAGGTTGACCGGAAGGAGACTGAGGTCCTCCGTGGTCAGTAAAGAGGAGAATGCCATCATGTTGAAGAAGATAAAAGGCAGACGTAGTGTCCGCAACTTTCAGGAAAAACCAGTGCCCAGAGAAGAGCTTCTGCAACTGGTGGAGGCTGCTATCTGGGCTCCCTCAGGCTCCAATACCCAGGCCTGGTCCTTTATTCTGGTGGAGACAAAGCAGAAAATCGAGAAATTATCTGCTGTATCTCCGGGGCTTCTGGGCCAGCCACCGGCCCTGATTGCTTTGCTCAGGGATCTGGAAGGTGCCTATCTCAAGGGTGGTGAGCTGAGCAGGGATCTGCTCTCACTGATGGATCTTTCAATGGCTGCTCAGAATATGATGCTGATGGCCCATGAGCTGGGGCTTGGCACCTGTGCTATTAGAGGTTTTCATCAGCAATCTGCCTCCAGTCTGCTATCCTTACCGGAGGAAATGAGCCTGGAGCTTTTACTGGCGGTGGGATATCCTGCTGCAGTACCAAAAGCTCCCTCTCGTAAACCGGTGGAGGAGGTGGTCTTCTATGAGCAGTATGGAGAAGAAGCTTAGGGAGGACTATCTCAAACTGTACTGTTATCTGGCCACCAGTGCCAGAGGTCTGGTGGAGGAACCCAAGCTCTACGGACCTCTGCGCCTGGTTGATACTATAGAGCGCTTGATTAACCTGCAGGAGAAAGAGGGAAGAGCAGATCCCTTCTTGCTTTCTCTCCGGGATGAGATAGCAGTGGAGAAGTATCAGGTGATGACCTCTGAGGAGGATTTTATAGCCTTTCTGGATCAGCTTGCTCTCAAACTAACCTCAGAGCTTGATCGACTCCTGCCAGATGATTAATTATAAGACTGTGGAGGTGTGATGATGGAGGGATTGACCGTGGCTCAGGCCCTGCAGCTGCCTGAAATGCAGGGCATAGATGTGGTAAGTGGCAACAGGGGATTACAGAACAATATTCAGTCCGTAACAGTGCTGGAGGTGCCACGTGATTACGACCGCTGGCTGCAGGGTAATGAGCTCTGTCTGACCACCCTCTATAACTTTCTGGAACATGGAGAGGATCCGGTGGCTCTGATTAAGGAGCTGGCTAAGAGTCAGGTGGCTGCCCTGGCACTTCATCCCGGGATCATGAGTCGTAAACTGATTACCGAAGAGATGATGGCTGCCGCTGATGAGGAGGATTTGCCCCTGCTGCGAATGCCAAGGGAGATGCCCTATATCTCTATCTTTGTCTGTATATTCACCGAGCTGCTCCACCGCAAGGCTTCAATCCTGGATAAATCCCATCATATCAACATGGTGCTCACCTCACGAGTGCTGCAGGGCTGTGGTGTTCAGGAGACCCTGAGAACTTTAAGGGGATTGCTGGATAGGCCGGTGGTCCTCTTGAATCCTGATTTTAGGGTGCTGGAGAAGTGCGAGCTGGCCTCAGATGACTGGTCCTTCTTTCCCTCTTCCCTGGTGGAGAGATTGCAGAGGAAGGGACTCAGCCCTGACAGAGAAGAAGAGGGCACCGTTCTCTGCTGTGATGGTAGTGGCAGGGAGTGTCTGCTGATTCCAGTTCAGGGGGAGAAAAGGCTTTATGGTTATCTGGCCACCTGTGGTCACAGTGAGCATCCTTTACAGCAGCTTGATCGCTTTGCCCTACGACATGCGATGACAGTAGTGGGTTTCAATTATTTAAAGGAGGAGGCAGTCCAGAAGACCAGAAAGGAGATCAGCTCGGGTCTGATGGAGGACCTTCTCTATAACAACTATGATCAGGTGGAGAGCATCCACCACCGGGCTGAGCAGCTGGGCCTTAAACTGACAAACAAGCGGATGGTGATGGTGGTTGACATCGATAACTTTGAAGACTACTATCTCAACAATGTAGACAAGGGTGAAGAGGGTATTCAGCAGATAAAGAACAGGATGTACAGAATGGTACGGGAGGAGATGGAGGTCTCCTTTCCCCGAACAATTATCCTCTCTGAGAGCGACAGTTTAATCCTCTTTCCTCAGTTCGACCAGTCACTTGATCGAGAGGAGAGGAGGACCCAATTGATAGGGTTGATGGAGAGGATTAGAGACAGAAACAGCCGAGAGCTGCCCCAGATATCTCTCTCCTTTGGCCTGGGTGGTTTTAAAGAACGACTTGAGGACTTAAGCAAGAGTTTTGAAGAGGCCAGAATTGCTCTCCGCTTCAGCTCCCTGGTTAATCCCCATCAATCCTATGCCTTCTACGATCAGCTGGGTATTTACCGTCTGTTGAGTGGTTACCTTGAGCGAGATACTGAAGAGCTGGAGGAATACTGCCAGGAGCACCTGGCTCCATTACTGGCCTATGACCGGGAACACTCTGCCTCACTGGTTAAGACCCTGGAGGAGTATTTAGACTGTGGTGAAAGCCCGGCCCAGACTGCAGAAAGGCTTTATCTGCATCCCAATACAGTTAAGTACCGCATGGGTCGGATTATGGAAATCCTTGATTATGATCCACTCTCCCATCCAGAGGAGAGACTGGCCCTGCATCTGGCTCTTAAGCTACACAAGGTCATGCAGGCCGAAAATAATACTTAAAGGAGAGGTGAAAAATGGCCAGGATAGTCTTTATCAATCCCGTTGGCGGAGATGACTTTGATCAGCCAGTTAATGATTTTTTACAGGAGTATAAGCGGGAGGATACGGAACTGGAAGTATGTTCACTGCCAAGAGGCCCCTTCCACCTTGAATACCATTATTATGAGGCTTTAATCGGTCCCGATCTGTTAAAAATAATTAGGGAATATGATGAAAAGGGTTTTGATGCCGCTGTTATTGGTTGTTTTTATGATCCCTTTCTCAGAGAGGCCAGGGAGATTGTTACCGGGATGAATGTAACGGCTCCTGCCGAGGCTTCAATGATGCTGGCTTCAAGTCTGGCCAACCGCTTCTCCATTATAGTGGGACGGGATAAGTGGATTCCCAAGATGGAGGAGAATGTCTACCATTATGGCTATCAAAAACAGCTGGCCTCCTTCCGCAGTGTGGGGCTGGGAGTGCTTGAGTTTCATGAAAATGAGGAGCTGACAGAGAAAAGACTGATGGAAGAGGCGAAAAAGGCCAGAGATGAGGATCAGGCTGAGGCCATTATCCTGGGCTGTACCATTCAGTTTGGTTTCTTTAAAAAACTGCAGCAAATACTGGAGATTCCTGTTATTGATGTGGTTCAGGCCTCCTTTAAGTATGCAGAGCTGCTGGCCGATCTAAATAATCAGCTGGGCTGGAAGCACAGCAAGAACATCGGTTATGAAGCTCCACCCTCAGAGGAGATTAAGTCCTGGAGACTTGATGATATCTATAATTAAACTCCATATTTCAAACTCACTGGAGGGCCCTCAATTTTTCGGGGGCCCTTTTGTTGTATGATAAGATGCCAGTAGAGATATCCTTTATAACCATAGTCCATATTAGGCCCAACCTTACTGGCAGTTGTACTGATACCCATCGCCTATGTTATTGTAACTCTATCTCAGCTAAGAAAGGATACATTTTATCCAAAACTCTCTGATAAAGCCAGGTATCTCATTGCTTTTCTTTTCATTGTTTTAAGCACTCTTTCCAGTATATATATGAGTACAAACTTCGATCAAATTAGGATTGTCAGGCTTGGAATCTGGAATAATTTAGATTATTTCTTCGGTACTATTCCAGTCATTTTAATATTTGAGTATTCCTTCAGAAAATATTTCCCTATCTTTTTGGTCAACACATTTCTGATACTTTATGCAGTTTTTGGTTATTTAGTCCCAGGTATGTTTTATCACCCGGGATTAAGCTGGCGCAGAGTGATTCAGACTATGAGCCTGGAGATGAGTACAGGCATTTATGCCCAGCTACCACAGTTAGGTTTAACATTAATTATTTCCTTTATTATGGTTTTAGGATTTTTAAGGGGCTTTGGTTGCATTACTTCTATTATGAAATGGGCATCAAAGATTGGTACCAAATCCATTCACGCTCTACCTCAGGCTGCAGTACTGGGCTCCTTTGCTGTGGCAACCATAAGTGGTAGTGGGCCTGCAAATGCTGCTACCACAGGTGCGGTTACTATCCCGGCCTTAAAACAGGCAGGTTTTCCTGCAGTCCATTCAGCTTCGATTGAAACTGCCTCTTCCCTGGGAGGACAGCTAATGCCTCCGGTGATGGGTATCACAGCTTTCATCATGGTAGAATTTCTGGGAGTTAGTTATTTTGATGTTGTTGCACGGGGCTTTGGTCCAGCAATAATATATTTTGTTGGAGTAAGCTTAGCTGTCTATTTACTTACTATTCAGTTTGAGGATAGAAGTGATTTTGCTGAAGGCAGGGAACTTTTGGGAGATTCAAAGATTACAGTGGTAGATAGAGCCAACCTCTTTGCCTTTTCAGCAGTAATCGTTGGCCTTATTATTCTGATGGGAGTTTATAGAATGGCAGCAATGGTTGCTGCTGTAAGGGTGCTGGTGGGACTGGTAATCTTCTTAACCTTAGTCTTTATTCTCCAGAACTATAAAAAATTCAGAGGACTTAAGGGTGTTAAAACCTTTTTGCAGCCCTATTTTAAATCGGTTGATACTCTCTCTACTCTGGGTTCCGATCTTTCAGTATTACTCTCTGTTCTGGGAGTTTTAGCCGGTTTACTTACTGTGACTGGCATTCCCACCAAAGTGGGATCTCTCTTAGTAGAGGCTGCTGATTTTCATGTTTCAGCAGTTGTGCTTGTGGCTTTCTTTTTTGGCTATTTACTGGGTATGGGTTTGCCACCATCACCAGTATATATTATGGTTGCTCTTGCTGTAGCACCTACAATGATCAGGCTTGGACTTCATAGATGGTCTGTTCATTTCTTTGCCTTCTTTATTGGTGTCTTCGGTCATTTGTCTCCACCCACTTCATTAACTGCAGTGGTTACTTCCAAAATTGCGGAATCAGATTATACAAAAACAATTATTAAATCACTCCAGTACTGTTTACCACTCTTGATATTAATGCCAGCAGTCTTTACTCGTCCCGAAATGGTAACTGAGACAGGTGCACTGCAGTTGAGATCTGTTTTGATCGTTTTGCTCGGCACCATAGGTATAACTTTCGCAGTCCATTCAAAATTTGTTGTTGATAAAAAATATGACCTGATGCTGAGAACATTATTGTTTATAATTTCTGGTTTAATAATATTTTATCCCTCTATGACAGCTGCATATCTTATGATTCTTCCAGCCATTATCTTAATTGGCTATGGATTAATTGTTGCTCATAATGGCTCATTAAAGCATATTGCTGAAGTTAGAAGAAGTAATAGATCGCTGTCATGATGATTGAAGTTTAAATTATAAGAAGGTGCAGTAAAAGAGCATAAAACCTCTTTCCACCCCCTTAATGATGAAGACAATAAATCAAAGAGGGGTGGATTTTTTTTGTTATCTGTTAATAG
>CAZXKH010000125.1:0-6115 GCA_964641385.1 uncultured Clostridia bacterium
ACTGGATAGTCAAAAAGCCGTTGTGGCGGAGTTTACCCCTGACCATGTTCGAGTCCGCGAAGCGGAAAAGAACCAGGATTATCTTTATTCCACCAACTTTTTTCTGGATCCCTTTCTCAGAGCCATGGAGCCTGAGATGGAGAATTTCAGTTGTTCGCGTTATGAACGCCTTGTTCATTTAATCTCCGATCTGGAGGGAGATATAGATACCAGACATATGATCAACCTGCTAAGAGATCGTCTATCTCTGGCAAATGGTAGACCTGATCTCTTTGAACTCAGGTACCCTATTGCCAATCTAAGTAACATGCAGAGCTCTATCTTTTCCAGTGATGGAATGATCTGGGTTGCAGAGGGTTCCAGGCTTCCTGCAGCCGACAATCAATTCCTGGGCTTTATGTTTGAAGATCTGTTGCAGGGAGTAATCAGGCCTGAGGTGCTGAACCCAGACAACCAGTATGTGGAAGATCAACATTACCGGGCATCTGAATTATTTAGGAGTGCTATTTATGAACTGAACGAAGGTGGTGACCTGGAGCAGGCTGATCTGAACCTGGTCCAGGCACTTGATCTGATTCCTGAGCATCATACAATTGAAAGGGCTTTGATTCTTCTTGCACGGGCCAGTGTGCAAAACCAGCAGGGAAATAGAGAAGGAGCATTTTCTATCCTTGATGAGGCAGAAGACCTGGTGGAGAATGACGATGATCTTTGTTCTGATGATAGGGCATTCTTGTTTAAAAGTCTGAAGCAGGAGCGTTTACAGCTTGTAGAGAGCAGGTCTATTCCGGCCAAACCTGAAGTAAAGATTAATCCTGCTCAGTGGGTGGGGCAGAACCGGATTGCTGACCGAATTTTATTCGGTCATACTACGACCAGGACAGAGCTACTGCAGAGGTATTTACCTCATCGGCTTACTACCGGTCAGCAGATAAATGAAGAGAGGCTTACCTCTGCCCTTAAGCTGACAGAGGTAAGATTACAGCATCTTGGTGTTATATCTTCAGCCCGGGTAAGTGCAGCACCACTTGAGGAGGGATATCTGGTAGTTGTTCGCAGCAGTGATGGTAAAGGTCTTTATATCGACCCCTTTTATTCGATATTTGGTGGTTTAACGGAGCTGGCCCTTGGTCAATTAAGGGTTCCCTATTATAATATTGGTGGTCTTGGGATCAATCCTTATGCTACATATAACTTCTTTGATCCGGGCTGGAGTCTGGGCCTGAAGACTCCAGGGGTTTTTCTGCCTGTCTATCACCACTTCTCCATTAGTTCAGATATCAGGGGTGATAGCATACCTGATGATGGTTACTGGGGCAGAAGTGCTGCCTGGGAGATGACTATGATACCTGAAGTCTGGGTGCGTCCATCCCTGGGGATGAAGGCACAAAATCGTCTGGATGCCGATGATGGAAATGAGCAGAACTGGCTTTTTGGGACCCTATCTGTACCCTTTGTTTTTCAACCCGGTGCAGTTGATAGGCTTGAGTTTACCGGGGAGTACCTGCTTGGTGGAGAGCTTAATTCCGGGAAGTCAGCCTTTAAAGATCATTTTTTTAGATTGATTGCCGATCTAAGGACGATAAAGGGGATAGGGGATCGGCTCCAGCTAAATGCCGGGGGAATGGTTGGATATCTTGATGGTAGTGCTCCTGCTGATCAGCTCCCCTCTTTGGGAGGAAACTGGCTCAGAGGGCATACACCGGGCCAGCTTGCCGCTGAAAGGGCACAGGCATTATCTCTTGGTTGTGGTCTGGTAATCAGCCCTGAATTGCTGGTGGGTGGAGGTTTTATTGATTTGGGATCTTTAACTCGAAAAGAGGAGGAAATCATGGCCCTTGATGCCGGAATCAACTTTGATATTTATACACCTATGGGGCCTCTTTCCCTTTCTCTGGGGTCATCGGTCAGTGAATGGAAGCCGGTTTTTAATGTTTCTTTCAGTAGTGAACTATAAATCAGCAATTTGGTATTATTATGGTTCTAATTTCTTTCAGGAATATATTTTGCATAGAGCAGTAAACTGATCTATAATTAAGCTGGAAGGGAAGGTGATTGATAATGATAAAGAAGAGATTGAAAATCTCAATCTTTTTTTTGCTGCTGGTATTATTAACAGGCGGGTTTTTGCTCAGAATGCATACTGCTGTTAGTCCAGCAGGATATACTGCTACCCTGATAGAGCTACCAGAGGTACAAACTGGAGATGAGAAACTGGAAGAACTGATCTATCAGCGGAGCTCAATACGCAGCTATCAAGACCAACCGGTTACCATCTCAAAGCTGGCAGCTATTCTTTGGTCTACAGTAGGAGTAACTGTTGACGGCACCACAGGCCCCACCAGGGCTGCCCCTTCAGCAGGAGCAACCGATCCCCTTTCTGTCTATCTGGTTGCCGGTATGGTGGATGATCTTGAAGCAGGTTTATATCGTTACCTTCCTCAGGAGCATGCACTGGAGCAAGTTATTGACGAAGATATCAGGGACCGACTTTCATCTGCTGCTCTGGGTCAGGAAGCGATCAGTGAGGCCCCGGTGGTGGTAATTATTGCAGCAGATTATCAGCGGACCACCAGTCGCTATGGAGAGCGTGGTCAGAGGTATGTACACTTTGAAGCTGGGCATGCAGCACAGAATGCAACCCTGATGGCCATGGAGAGGGATCTGGGTTCTGTTATTATCGGTGCCTTTGATGATGGACGGGTAAAGAGTCTCTTACAGCTGGAACATAATGATCCCCTGCTCTTAATCCCCATGGGAAAGGGCAGATAACAGCTTTCTATCAGGAGGGATAATGTGGCTAATACCTTTACTTATCAACTGGGCAGCAGTCTTTATATCAACCTGACAAATAGATGCAGCAACAACTGTGATTTCTGTATTAGAAATTTCTCTCAGGGGGTGGGAGGGTACGATCTGTTTTTGGAGAGAGAACCCTCTGCTGCTGAGGTTATAGAACAGCTGGGTGACCCCGGTGATTATGATGAATATGTCTTCTGTGGCTTTGGCGAGCCTCTGGTCAGGCTGGAGGCGGTCATTGAAATTTCGAAATATATCAAGGATCAACAGGGATTGGTTCGCATTAATACCAATGGGCAGGCCAATCTGATTCATGGCCGAAGTGTACCTCCCCTGCTGGAGGAACTGGTGGATACTATTTCTATCAGTCTTAATGCTGGCAGTAGAGAGGAGTATAACCGGCTCTGCAACCCTGATGATCCTGAGCATGCCTATCCATCTCTGATTCAGTTTATAGAGGAATCAGGCCAGTATATTGATCGGGTAATACTTTCTGCTGTTGCCAGTTCAGGAGTCAACCTGGAGCAGGTGAAAGAGAAGGCAGAGGAGCTTGGCTTTCCCCTGCGTATCAGATAGCAGATTATAGTTTTAGACAGCAATAAATTTGACAGAGAGGGCCTGGATGTGTTAAAATTATGCCAGTAAAAAGGACTGGGGAATTAGCTCAGTGGGAGAGCGCTTCCTTGACGCGGAAGAGGTCCGGTGTTCGATCCACCGATTCCCCACCATTTTTTTATAGACGGCTATCCAGGACAAATGGATAGTCTTTCATTTATATAAAATATTTTTAAAGGATATGAAATTAGATGCTAAGATACTGGTTTTTACCACTGATCGGTGCCGGTATAGGCTGGGTAACCAACATTCTTGCCATCAGGCTCTTATTCAGGCCCTATAAGGCCTGGAAAGTGCCATTTTTGAAGTTTGAGCTACAGGGGCTGATACCCAAAAGGAAAGCAGAGCTGGCCAGAAATATTGGCAGGACAATCGAAAAGGATCTGCTATCTGTAAAGGAGGTCTTTAAACAGTTAAAGGATAATGATTTAGAGCAGCAGCTGGAAATAAAGATCTCGATGCTGGTGGAGAGGAGATTGCAGGAGAAGTTAAACTTTCTACCCTCCGGTCTGAGAGGTATCATGGTTGATTTTTTCCAGGAACTGGTCCATAAAGAGGTGGCCGTTTCTCTTCAATCCCTGTTGGAGGAGGTGGAGGAGCGTGTAGTTGAGGATGCCAGTCTAAGCCAGATTGTAGAGAAGAGGATCAGGGAGTTTGATCTGCGCCGCTTAGAGGAGCTGGTTCGTCAGCTGGCCTGGAAGGAACTCAGGCATATTGAGTATTTGGGGGCAGTGCTGGGATTTATTGTTGGTCTGGGACAGGCTTTACTGTTATATCTGATTTATTAGCAATCAATACTTGACAGCGAACTTCCCAGGCGCTATAATTAAGATAATAATTAATAAACTGGCTATGAACAGATAATATAAGGTCCTCTTATCAGAGAGGAGGGGTCAGAGGCTGAAAACCCTTCCCTGTGGCCGAAATTACCATCTGGGAGCCACCAGCTGAAAGGGCGTCTAGCTTCAAGGCTGGTCGGTAGGAACCGTTATCTCCTGAAGAGAGAACCCTATTCGGGTTAAATAGAGTGGAACCGCGGAACCTCCTTCGTCTCTAAGGCTGAGATGAGGGTTTTTTTGATTCAGGGTAATTAAGAAAAAGACAGGAGTGAAAGAAAAATGGCATTAGAGGTAATCTTACCCGATGAAAGCAGGCTAGAATTTGAGTCTGCAAAGACTGTTAATGAGGTGGCTCATGAAATTGGTCCCGGTCTGGGAAGAGCGGCACTGGCAGGTAAAGTAGAGCAAAGATTGTTGGATCTGGATGAACCTCTCTCCGGTGAGGTTCGGCTGGAGATAATTACTATGGATTCTCCCGAGGGACTTTACATTTACCGGCATACAACCTCTCATATTATGGCCCATGCTGTCTCTAACCTCTTTCCTGAAGTCATGCTGGCCATTGGGCCTCCCATTGACGATGGCTTTTATTACGATTTTGATTTAAGGTCTGCTCTTTCCGATCACCAGCTGGAGGAGATTGAAGAGGAGATGGCCAGGATCATTGACCGGGATCTCTCTGTGGAAAGGATCTTTCTGCCTCGCAGTGAGGCAGTGAGTCTGCTGAAGGAAAAGGGAGAGAAGTACAAGCTGGAATTAATTTCGGAGCTTGAGGATCAAAAACTCTCATTTTACCGACAGGGTGAGTTTATGGATCTCTGTCAGGGGCCCCATCTGTCTTCAACCGGAGAGGTTAAGGCCTATAAGCTGCTTAAGGTTGCCGGAGCATACTGGCGTGGTGATGAGAGGCGTGAGATGCTGCAGCGTATTTACGGCACCTCCTTTCCCAAAGAATCTGAACTTAATGAGTATTTAAAGCGCCAGGAAGAGGCAGAGAAGCGGGATCACCGTAAGCTTGGGAAGGAGCTGGACCTCTTCAGCTTTCATCAGGAGGCTCCGGGTTTTCCCTTCTTTCATCCCAAGGGGATGGTTGTCTGGAACCAGCTCCTTGATTTTTGGCGGGAGGAGCACCGCCGCTGGGGGTATCAGGAGATTAGGACACCTATTATTCTTCACCAGTCCCTCTGGCAGCAATCCGGACACTGGGACCACTACCGTGATAACATGTATTTTACCAGTATTGATGAAGAGGATTATGCGGTTAAACCCATGAACTGTCCCGGTGGTATTCTGATCTATAAGACAGATATTCGCAGTTATCGGGATCTGCCTCTGAGAACAGCCGAACTGGGCCTTGTGCACCGGCATGAGCGCTCTGGTACCCTGCATGGTTTGATGCGTGTCCGCTCCTTTACTCAGGATGATGCCCATATTTTCATGCTTCCCTCACAGATCAAGGATGAGATTGAAGGGGTTATCAGGCTGGTGGACCATTTTTACCGTGTTTTTGGTTTTGAATATGAGGTGGAACTGAGCACAAAACCGGAGGAATCCATGGGTTCTAAAGAGGTATGGGACCGGGCCACTAAGGCCCTTAAAGAGGCCTTAGAATCCCAGGAGCTTGACTACAGGATCAATGAGGGTGATGGTGCCTTCTATGGTCCCAAAATAGACTTCCATCTCAAAGATTCTCTGGGAAGAACCTGGCAGTGTGCTACCATTCAGCTTGATTTTCTGATGCCAGAACGCTTTGATCTCAACTATGTTGGAGCTGATGGAGAAGAGCACAGGCCAGTGATGATCCACCGGGTTGTCTTCGGTGCTCTGGAACGTTTTCTGGGGGTATTAATTGAACACTTTGC
>CAZXKH010000126.1:0-6102 GCA_964641385.1 uncultured Clostridia bacterium
TCCCAGGACCCAGACCTGTTCTACCTGTGATGGTTCCGGTGGTAACCCCGACAATCCTCCTCAGACCTGTGATCAGTGTGGTGGAAGTGGCCAGATAAAAAGGAGTCAGCGAACCCCCTTTGGGCAGTTTGTGCAGACCGCAACCTGCAACCGCTGTGGGGGTGATGGCAAGATGATTACCGACCCCTGTGTTCAGTGTCAGGGGCGGGGAACTGTCAGGAAGAAAAGCAGTGTCACCGTAAACATCCCACCTGGTGTTGATCATGGAAACAAGCTGAGAATTGGTGGTGAGGGTGAAGCCGGCGAAGGAGGGGGACCTCCCGGTGATCTATATATTGTGATCAAGGTTAGGCCTCACAAGTTCTTTGAACGGGATGGAGCAACTATAATTTGTGAGGTGCCCATTAACTTCGTGCAGGCCACCCTGGGAGATGAGATCCATGTGCCCACCGTTGACGGCAAGGTGAAGTTTAAGATTCCACCTGGCACTCAGCCCGGTGAAGTCTTCAGGCTAAAGGGTAAGGGAGCTCCCAAACTTCAGGGTTATGGACGTGGTGACCAGAAGGTTAAGATCAAGGTAGTAATCCCCAAGAAATTGAACAGGGAACAGCGTGAGCTGCTAAAGGAGTTTGCACGGATCAGTGGAGAGGAGATCAATCCTGAGGGTAAGTCCTTTTTTAGCAAGATGAAGGACGCCTTTGGTATCTAATGGCAGAACACCGTTTCTTCGTAACCCCCGAACAGATAACCGGTAACAGGGCCCTGATTAAAGGTTCTGATGTCCGGCATATTACCAGAGTATTGCGGCTTGAGGCCGGTGATCAGCTGGTTATTGCTGATGGCAGAGGCCATGAGTACAGAGCAAAACTGCAGGAAGCTGGCAGTGATTATGTCTGCTGTACACTGCTTTCCGGCTGTAATTCCCGCCAGGAAACACCCCTTCATATTACCCTCTATCAGGCCCTGGCCAAGACAGGGGCCTTTGAACTGGCCCTGGAGAAGGCAACCGAGCTGGGGGTCAGGGAGATAGTACCTCTGATTACTGAAAGAACGGTGGTCAGGCTTAAGGAGAAGAAGAAAAAGAAGAAGCTGGAGCGCTGGCAGCAGAAGGTACGGGAGGCCAGCAAACAGTCACAACGGGCGCTGATACCCTCTGTTCTCAATCCCCTGGACTTTAAAGAAAGCCTTTCTATTATTGCTGATGATACACTGGGGCTTTTTCCCACCCTGCATGAAAGAAAAAGAAGCCTGGCATCTATTCTCAGAGCCCAAAAGGGGCAGGAGAAGGTTGCCATTTATATTGGGCCTGAGGGTGGTTATACTAGCTCAGAAGTAGAGCTGGCTCTTGAGGCAGGCTTAATTCCCTGTAGCCTGGGGCCCAGGGTGCTGAGAACCGAGACAGCAGCTCTGGCTCTAATATCCATTGTCAATCATTACTGGGGGGACCTGGGCAGTGAAAAAGAGTATAGCCTTTAAGACACTGGGCTGTAAAGTTAACCAGTATGATACAGAGGCCCTGAAAGGACTTTTTCGGGAGTCTGGCTTCAGGGTCTTATCATTTTCAAAAAGGGCAGATGTCTATCTGATCAATACCTGTACTGTTACCCATCAGGCCGCCCGCAAATCCCGAAAGATGATTCGCAGGGCAAAAAAAAGCAATCCCCGGGCTCTGGTGGTGGCGGCAGGTTGCTACTCACAGGCTCAACCTGATGAGATCTCCTCTCTTAAGGAGGCAGATCTGGTGCTGGGAACCAGAAATCGCAGTCAGCTGCCCGGTCTGGTGAAAGAAAGGCTGGCCGGGGAGGAGGGGCCAAAGAATTTAGTTGAAGATTACCTGAGAGGCGATGCCTATGAGGAGCTGGGGGTCCGGGGCTTTACCGGCCATACCAGGGCGATGGTTAAGGTGCAGGAGGGCTGTGAGCAGCACTGCAGCTACTGCCTTGTGCCTGAGGCCCGTGGTCCTCTTCGCAGCCGCAGCCTGGAGCAGACCCTGGAGGAGATCCGGGCACTGGTAGCTGCCGGCTATGATGAGGTGGTACTGACCGGGATTCACCTGGGGGCCTACGGTAAGGAGCAGAAGGGAATGAGTTTGAGCAGGCTGGTAACTACAATCTTAGAAGAGGTTGAGCTGCCCAGGCTCCGCTTAAGCTCTCTGGAGATGGGCGAGGTTGATGACCTGCTGCTGGAGGTAATGGCAGCAGATAAAAGGCTGTGCCGGCATCTTCACTTACCCCTTCAGAGTGGCTCAGACAAAATTTTAAGTAGCATGAAAAGACCCTATCGGGCTGAGGAGTACAGGCAGCGGGCTCTCTTTATGCTGGAAAAAATCCCTGGACTGGCCCTGACCACTGACCTGATGGTGGGCTTTCCCGGTGAGGCGCAGGAGGATTTTGACCAGACCCTGAAGCTGGTGGAAGGGTTGCCGCTCAGCGGTTTGCATGTCTTTCCCTTCTCGCCCCGGCCCGGGACACCTGCCTTTGGTTTTCAAAACCGGGTCTCTGCTCAAGTTAAAAAGAAACGCAGTGCCCGGTTGATGGCAGCTGGCAAACAAAAGATGAAGGAGTTTAACAGTAACTTTCTGGGTCAGACCCTGGAGGTGCTCATCGAAGAGGAGCGGGATCTAAGTAGTGGTAGCCTGGTGGGTCTGACCGATAATTATATTCGTCTCTATTTGGAGGGAGAAGAGGATTTGAAGGGCAGGATGGTGGCTCTCAGGCTGGAAAAATTGACAACAGACGGAGTTTGGGGTAAAATAGTCGATAAGGGGCAGTGATAAGTATTTTTTACTGGAGGTAATAAAACATGGAGAACTGTATTTTCTGTCAGATTGCTGAGGGAGAACTGGACGCCGAGATCTGCTATCAGGATCAGCGGATAATAGTCTTTAAGGATGTTAATCCCCAGGCCCCGGTTCATTTACTGGCCATTCCCCGCCGTCATATTGCCTCACTGGATGAACTTCAGAAGGAGGAGGACTATCAACTGCTTCCTCATCTCTTTCGGGTTATTAACAGCATGGCCCGAGAAGAGGGACTTGAAGAAAGGGGTTTTAGGGTAGTTGTTAACTGTGGGGAAGAAGGAGGACAGACTGTATCTCATCTTCACTTTCATCTCCTGGGTGGTCGCCAGCTGGAGTGGCCTCCAGGTTAGAAGAAGGCACTTTTTCTGGGTAATAAGGAATAGAAGGGAGGTGCCCGGTTTTTATCTGAGAACCGGGGTCCTTAATGTCAATTAATTCTAAATTACTGGAAGATATGAAGCAGGCCATGAAAAGCCATGATAAAGAAAAGCTCTCTGTAATTAGAATGGCTCGGGCTGCTATCAAGAATGTGGAGATTGAGAAACGCAAGGACTTGAGTGATGAAGAGGTTGTTGAGGTACTCAGTAAAGAAGTTAAAACACGCCGGGAGGCAATAGATGGTTATCGGGAGCTGGAAGAGGATGAAGAGGTAGAGAGGCTGGAAGAAGAGTTAGAGGTTTTAATGGAATATCTGCCTGAGCAGCTGACCAGGGAAGAGCTGGAAGAGATGGTGGAGAAGACTATTGAAGAGGTCAATGCCACTGACCAGAGTGATCTGGGTCGGGTTATGGGGGCATTGATGCCAAAGGTTAAGGGCAGGGCAGATGGCAAAGAGGTTAATCAGCTGGTTCAGAAAATGCTCCAATCATAAATTGGGTTAGATGCAGTTTTGCTGCATTTTTTTTAAGGAGATGAGGAAGATGATCGGGAGGGGCAGGGTATTAAAGTCTACAGCTATTGCATTCTTCCTTCTTATTTTGCTTTTTAGCTCTCCTTCTCTGAAGGCTCTGGAGGGTCCTACTTCAGGCAGTGTTCATGTTATCGAAATCAGGGGTGATATCGTATCTGCCCGGGCCAGAATGGTGGAGGAGGGTTTAAGAAGGGCAGAAAGAGAGGGGGCAGAGCTAATACTGATTCCCCTTGATACCTTTGGGGGTCTGGTGGATGCTGCCCTGAGAATCAAGAGTGCCATCCTTAACAGCCAGGTGCAGACTGTGGTGCTGGTGGAGGATAGAGCCTGGTCAGCAGGAGCTTTGATCGCTCTCAGTGCTGACAGGATTGTGATGGCCCCCGGCAGCAGTATGGGGGCAGCAGAGACCAGGCCCAGGGAGGAGAAGTTTATCTCTGCCCTCAGAGGAGAGTTCAAATCACTGGCCGAGTTAAGGGGTCGGGACCCCGAGCTGGCAGAGGCCATGGTTGATGTGGATCTGAAGATCGAAGGAGTGGTGGAAGAGGGTAAGCTCTTAACCCTTACTGCCACTGAGGCCCACCAGCTGGGAATGGCAGACTTAATTGCCCGGAGCCCACAGGAGGCTCTGGAGGGACTGGGTTTTACTCCTACCAGAATGGTTCAGGATCAACCCTCTCTGGCAGAGGAGTATGCCCTGCTGGTCTCCAGTCCCATCATCAGTATTATTCTTATTGCCGGTGGATTACTTGGTCTCTATACAGAGATAGTTACTGCTGGCTGGGCGGTTCCGGGGACCCTTGGCGTCCTGTCACTCTCTCTTTTTTTCAGTGGCCAGATGATTGCCGGTGAGGCTGGCTGGGGACCGGTAATGCTCTTTGTAGGCGGATTACTGCTTCTGGCACTGGAGATCTTTGTAGTTCCCGGCTTTGGTGTTACAGGTGCTGGGGGGATTCTGGCTCTCTTTCTGGGTATCTTTCTTTCTATTGAAAATACCCGGCAGGCTTTCCAGGTGCTGAGTATCTCTCTGGTGGTGACGGTTATTGGAGGGGTGCTGCTCTTTCGTTTTCTGGGCAGGAGCCGGACCTGGGACCGACTGGTGCTCTCCACCTCCGAGGAGAAGGATCAGGGCTATATGGCTCCTAAGGATCATAAGAAACTGCTGGGCAAGAAGGGTGTGGCCCTGACACCCCTGCACCCCACGGGTAGAGGAGAGTTTGGTGAGGAGAGGCTTGATGTGGTCAGTGAGGGACAGTATTTGAAGGCTGGAGACAGGATTGTAATCATTGGCATTGAAGGTAACCGGATTGTTGTTCGTAGGCTGGAAGAATAATATGAGAGGAGAAATGAGATGCCTGTAGCAGGAATTGCTCCCTATGCTCTACTGTTGTTGCTGGTGATTCTAATACTGATTGTCTTTTTCTACATCATTCCCATTGGGCTCTGGATCTCGGCCCTGGCTGCCGGGGTAAAGGTCAGTATCATTAACCTGGTTGGAATGAGGCTGCGGAGGGTTCCTCCCGGTCTTATTGTGGCCCCTATGATAAAATCTCACAAGGCAGGTATTGCCCTTAGCAGTGATCGATTAGAGGCCCATTATCTGGCCGGTGGTAATGTGGACCGGGTGGTAGATGCCCTGATCGCTGCTCAGCGAGCTGATATTCCCCTGATCTTTGAGCGGGCTGCCGCCATCGATCTGGCAGGACGGGATGTCCTTAAGGCTGTGCAGATGAGCGTTAATCCCAAGGTAATACAGACTCCTGTGGTTACTGCCGTGGCCATGGACGGGATCCAGGTTATGGCTACAGCCCGAGTAACTGTTCGGGCCAATATTGATCGACTGGTGGGAGGAGCAGGTGAAGAGACGGTGCTGGCCAGAGTAGGTGAGGGTATTGTTACCACTGTTGGTTCTGCTAAAAGCCATAAGAAGGTGCTGGAAAACCCTGATTCTATTTCGGAGACGGTGCTGGCCAAGGGCCTTGATTCGGGAACAGCCTTTGAGATTCTATCCATTGATATAGCTGATGTGGATGTGGGTAAAAACATCGGTGCGATGCTGCAGATCGATCAGGCCGAGGCTGATAAGGAGATTGCCCAGGCCAAGGCAGAGGAAAGAAGGGCTATGGCTGTGGCTCAGGAACAGGAGATGAAGGCAAGGGTCCAGGAGATGCAGGCCAAGGTTGTTGAGGCTGAAGCCGAGGTGCCCCAGGCTCTCTCCCAGGCACTGCGAGAGGGCAATATGGGTGTTATGGACTATATGAATCTGGAGAATGTACGGGCTGATACCAGCATGAGGGAGTCTATTTCCGGTGAAGGAGAGGAGACTATTAGTAAGGACCCCATCACCAAAAAGTCCCGGAATAAAAGGGATCAAAAGGATGCTGATTAAAGATGA
>CAZXKH010000127.1:0-6072 GCA_964641385.1 uncultured Clostridia bacterium
AGATCTGTGGAGGATCCCGATTAACAATCTTCTGCCAGTTTAAAAGCCTGATATTTATTAGATGCCTTAGCACCATATCGGCTTGCTCTTTAAAGCAACCCTCCCATTTTGATAGTCTACAGCACAGTGGTAACAGCTCTGGATGTTAAAAGCCTGTGGGTTCATCGGGTATGGGCCCTGTTCTCAGGGCTTCACTTCGCAGGCGTCGGCCACAGATTCTCTCCACCATACTTCCAATTTCAAGCACCCTGTTCAGATCAAGGCCTGTATCTATACCCATCTCCTCCAGCATCACCACCAGATCCTCAGTACAGACCAGGCCCACGATGTTTGGATCCTGGTAGTAGTAGGAGCCGGTACCGGGAACTGGTGCTCCATCAAAGAAGTTGGCCGGTTGACCACCTATTCCCCCCATAGTGCTTTCAAAGCGGTTGATTCCAGCCTGCATAGCTGCCAGTACATTGGCCAGCCCCCAACCCCTGGTGACATGGAAGTGAGCCACATGCAGACTGGGGTCAGGAAAGTGATCCATGATCATGGAAAAGTAACGGTAGACCTGATCAGGGGTGGCAGAGCCATCGTGATCGGCATGTTCGATATCATCAGCACCAAGTTCTAAATAACGCCTGGTAAACTCCACTGCCTCTTCTAACCTGGTGGGGCCCGTCAGTGGACAGCCCCAGATGGTACTCACTGTTCCATTTACTTTAATGCCTGCCCGATGGGCATCCTTAATGCACTCCTCAGTCAGTTGCCAGTACTGCTGATGGTTCATACCAGAGTTTCTCAGCTGGTGTGGTTCAGAAGTAGAGACCATCTGCAGGATACGATGGGGGCCTGCTCCCCTTTTTTTGGCCTCAATGGCTCGCTCCACAGCCCTTTTATTGATGGTAATGGCTGTCAGTTCCACCTGGTCAAGCAGATCCTTAACCCTGCTGCTCTGATAGAGGGCATTAAAGAGTTCCTCAGCATCCTGAAACTGGGGCATGGCCCGGGGATGGCCGAAGTTGGTTACCTCCAGCTTCTTGAAACCGGCCAGTATCAGCTCCTCCAGACACCAGAGCTTGGCTCTGGTGGGAATAAAGTTCTCCTCATGCTGAAACCCATCACGGACAGTAATCTCACCAATAACCACTTCTGGCGGAAGCTCCAGCTTCTTCATAATCTACCTCCCTCGATATTCAGGTTTTCGGCTTTCATTAAAGGCCCTTATTCCCTCCTGTCTGTCTTCAGTCATCAGGCAGTAATTATAACATTCCTCTTCAAGGATCAGGGCACTCTCCAGCTGCATGTTATATCCCAGCTCAATGGCCCTTTTTGCCTGGCGAAGAGCCAGGGGCGCCTGGTCCAGGATCTCATTGATCAGTTTTCTGCATTCCTTCTCTAACTCTTCCGGGGCCACAACCCTGTTTACCAGCCCCAATCGATGTGCCTCATCAGCAGAGATACGCCGCCCGGTATAGATTAACTCCTTGGCCTCTTTGATACCAATCAGGCGTGGTAAAAGCTGGGTGCCACCACCCCCGGGAATTATACCCAGGCCCACTTCGGGCAGTCCGAAGACTGCATCCTCAGCTGCCACAATTAGATCTGAAGCCAGGGCGAATTCAAAGCCTCCCCCCAGGGCATAGCCTCTGATACCGGCAACCAGAGGCCAGGGAAAGTTAATCAGTTTGCGAAAGGAACGCAGAAGGACAGTTCGCTGTCTCCTCTGCTGAGAGGCACTCATGCTCTTTCTTTCCTTTAGATCGGCACCAACACAGAAGGCCCTTTCTCCACTGCCGGTAAGCAGCAGGGCATTGATACTATCTTCCTCCATTAGCTGATCAAGGACCTGGCTTAATTCCCTGGCCAGACCGGTATTGATTGCATTTAATGAAGAAGGGCGGTTAAGGATAATCTGAGCCAGCCTACCTTCCATTTCCAGCTTAAGGAAGCTATAGTTTCCACTCATTCCTGCTCACCATCTACAACTGCCAGCAGATCACCCTCCTGGACTAAGTCTCCTTCCTGGACAGCCATTTTGGTTATTTTGCCGGCATGGGGTGAGCTAACAGGTAGTTCCATTTTCATGGATTCCAGCAGCAGAATATGCTCCTCACTCTTAACCCTATGACCCTCAAAAACAAGGATCTTAAAGACAGTGCCTGTCATCTCAGACCTGATCTCAGTCATTTCCAGCACCTCTCTCCTCTAAGTAATTTGTATTGTGTCTTCCCTCAAGGAAGATGGGATCCTGAAGGATATCCAGCAGTAAGGGGAGGTTGGTCTTAATGCCCTCTACAGTGAAGTTCTGCAGGGATGAAGACATAAGCTCAATACTGCTTTTTCGGTTTGGGCCCCAGGTAATTACCTTGGCCACCAGTGGATCGAAGAAGGGTGTCAGCTCATCACCCTCACGGATACCACACTCTACCCTGACTCCCTCTCCCTCTGGCAGAACAAGCCTCTCTACTTTGCCCGGTGAAGGCAGGTAGGTCTTTGGGTGCTCGGCATAGATCCGGCACTGGATGGCATGACCCTTACCCTTAATTTGATCTTGACCGGGCAGTCCACTGCCTTCGGCAGCCAGTTTCAGCTGTAGCTTAACCAGATCTATCCCGGTGATCATTTCTGTAACAGGGTGTTCAACCTGCAGACGGGGGTTGATCTCCAGAAAATAATAGTTATCTTCCTGATCTAAAAGGCACTCCACTGTACCCAGGTTCTGGTAACCAATTTTCTCTGCTGTCTTCACAATCCTCTTTCCCATCTCTTCTCTCAGCCGGGGATCCATACGTGGTGAGGGGCTCTCCTCGATGATCTTCTGGTGTCGACGCTGGATAGAGCAATCCCTCTCCAGCAGATGAATAACTCTCTGCTGCTTATCTGCTGCCAGCTGGAATTCAATGTGGTTGACCTCCGGCAGGTATTTTTCCAGCAGCAGCTGAGAGCTGTTAAAGACCCGCTCACCCCTGCTTCTTGTCTCCTTAATCCGCTGTCGTAGCTCATGCCTGCACCTGGCCACACCCAGGCCTATTCCCCCACCTCCTGTCCTGAGCTTGAGCATGACCGGAAAACCTATCCTCTGTGCCTCTTTAATTATTATGTCATCCCCACTCTCAGTGGTCAGGCTGCCGGGGATAACCGGAAAACCTGCCCTGGAGATCATCTCTTTGGCTCTCAGTTTATCACCTGCTTTCCTTAGCATCTGCCAGTGGGGGCCCACAAAGATAATCCCCTCTTTTTCACAGCGGTGAGCAAAGGTGAAGTCTTCGGATAGAAAACCATAACCGGGATGGATGGCATCAACTTCCTGCTCCCGGGCCAGTCTGAGGAGAAGGTCTACATTCAGGTAATCGGTGCGTGGATCATCGCCCAGCTGATGGCTTTCATCTGCCTCCTCGACATAGATTGCCCGGGCATCAAGCTGAGTATAGACTGCCAGGGACTCAATTTTAAGCTTCCGGCAGGCCCTGATGATGCGGCGGGCTATTTCACCACGGTTGGCTATTAGCAAACGTTGAAACATTGACCAAACCCCCTTAGACTGGAGTTACCCCGTTACGGCGGGGCATCATTTTCTGCTCCTTATTTTCAGTAACTTTCAGGGCCTCAATTAGTGAACTGCGGATCTCATCGGCAGCAATTATATCATCGATGATCAGCTCCGAGGCCAGGCGGTAGATATCTATATTCTCCTGGTATTCCCTTCGTTTTTGGTCAATAAACTCTTTCCTCTCCCCTTCATCCATCTCCTTAATTTTTCTTCCATAAACCGCATTAACAGCAGCTTCAGGCCCCATAACAGCAATCTGGGCTGAGGGCAGTGCCAGGCAGAGATCAGGTTCAAAGGCCGGTCCGGCCATGGCATAAAGGCCAGCACCATAAGCCTTTCTGATAATTATAGAGAGTTTGGGTACAGTAGCCATGGAGACAGCAGAGATCATTTTGGCTCCATGCCTGATAATACCCCTCTTCTCTACCATGGTACCGATCATAAAACCAGGCACATCGGCCAGGAAAATTAGGGGAATATTGAAGGCATTGCAGAGCCTGATAAAACGGGTTCCCTTATCCGCTGAATCTGAGAAAAGCACCCCACCTTTTTTCAGGGGCTGGTTGGCCAAAATCCCCACTGGCCTGCCATCAATTCTGGCCAGCATGGTAATCAGCTCAGGGGCAAAGTTTTCCTTAATCTCCAGGCCAGAGCGGGCATCAATTATATTATCCAGCAGGGTATACATATCGAAGAGCTGGTTCTGATGCTCTGGTATCAGACTGGCAATCTCATCATCTGCAGCCGGTGGCTGACCTTCTATTTTTTTTGGCCTTTGATCATGGCAAGAAGGAAAATAGCTGAAGTACTTACGGGCACAGGCCAGGGCCTCCTCTTCACTATCAACCAGCAGATCTCCGCATCCGCTTTCAGTACAGTGCATCTCTGCCCCACCCATCTCCTCCAGGCTTACTTTCTCACCAATGACCATCTCTGCCATGCGTGGAGAGCCCAGATACATACTGGCCCTACCCCTGACCATGATCACCAGATCACAGAAGGCAGGAATATAGGCTCCTCCTGCTGCTGAGGGGCCAAAGAGCAGACAAATCTGGGGTACTACCCCTGAGAGATTAACCTGGTTGTAAAAGATACGACCGGCATGCTGGCGGCCGGGAAACATCTTGATCTGATCAGTAATTCTGGCACCGGCGGAATCAACGAGATAAAAGAGAGGAAGCTTAAGACGGGCCGCCCTTCTCTGGATCTTTAATATCTTGGAGACTGTTTTAGCCCCCCAGGAACCGGCCTTAACGGTGGAATCATTGGCCATCAAGCAGACCTCTCTCCCATCGATTCTACCACTACCAGTAATTACTCCCTCAGCTGGCAGTTCTTTGTCCTGGCAGCTGGCCAGTCGACCCTCTTCCTGAAACTTATCACCCTGATCTAAAAGCAGTCTGATGCGCTCCCGGACAAAGAGCTTATTCTGTTCCCTGAGGCGCTGATGGTACTTGGTCTTACCACCCCGGCTGATCCTTTCTCTGATTTTTCTCAATTCTTCTTTCACTTTAACCCGGCAAATAATAACCGGGACTTCACCTCCTGTCCCTTGATAGTAAAAAGATAAGATAAAATCCTTTCACAGGTAAAACCACTGAAGTTACAATTACTTTCATCAGAATAAAGAATATTAATAATTTATAGAAATATATAGCATGCGATCCTGGATTATTTGATGGCTCTGAAAGTAAAATGATAGGAGATAGCCTGGGGCTGGTTTGCAAAATAAATGAGAAGGATAAAGGATGGAATGATAAGCTGATGATTGATGGTTGCTTGTTACTATCCTATTCCCTTAGTATTTTGATATTCTGAGTGAAATAATAGGGTGAACCCCCTTCAGCCTGTAACTGAAGGAGGTATTTGCCTGGGATAATCAAATTATGAGACAGGTTTTTCACAGAGCTCGATGAGCACACCCCCTGTACTCCTGGGGTGTAGAAAGGCAATTAGCTTACCCCCGGCTCCCGGCCTGGGTTTTTTATCAATAAGCCTGACCCCCTTCTCTCTGAGTTCCTCAAGTCTGGTTGCTAAGTCTTCAACCATAAAGGCCAGGTGATGGATCCCCTCACCCCTTTTGGTAACAAACTTACTGATGGGATTATCTTCACCTGTCCCCGCCAGCAGTTCGATCTTAACTCCCTCCAGGTTAAAAAACAGGGTTTTAACACCCTCTGCAGGCAGCTCCTCCTCTCCCATAAACTCCAGTCCCAGCAGCTCACGGTAGAGGAAGGCCGAACTCTCCAGATCATTGACTGCAATTCCTATGTGATCAAGTTGCTTGAGCATGATCTATAAACTCCCTTCAATTAAATACCATACTCGCTGTGCTGGCCAAAGACATTTCTCAGTCTATCACAGATCTCGCCAAGAGTGGCCTCAGCTTTAACAGCTGCAATCAGGGGTGGCATGATGTTCTCCTGACTATCAGCTACCTCTTCCAGCTCTGAGAGGGCCTTTAAAACCTCTTTCTGATCCCGGCTTTTCCTTAATTCCTTTAAGTCCTGACTCTTTTTTTTCTCCAGTGAGGG
>CAZXKH010000128.1:0-6061 GCA_964641385.1 uncultured Clostridia bacterium
AAGGATACTTCATATCTTGAACGCCTGGTTACGGATTTGCTGCAGCTGGGAAGGCTGGAATCCAGTGAATACAATATTGAGATCGATTCGGTAAAACCAGGTGAACTGGTTAGACGGGCACTTAATTCACTGAGCCATGCCATTGAAGAAAAGGAGATAGACATGGAGCTGGAATTAGTTGAAGGGTTGCCTCCTGTAGCAGCAGACCAGGACCGTATTCACCAGGTCTTGATTAATTTAATTGATAATGCTATTAAATATTCCTCCCGGGGCAGCAAAATATGGGTTAAGGTTAAAGAGAGTGGTGATGAGGTTGCCTTTTCTATTCGAGATCAGGGCCCAGGTATTCCAGAGGAGGATCTGCCCAATCTCTGGGATCGATTTTATAAGGTAGATCAGGCCCGGACTAGAACTGCCAGGGGTAGTGGACTGGGGCTTTCTATAGCTAAAAATATTATTGATAGGCACCAGGGAAGAGTAAAGGTAGATAGCAAGCTGGGAGAGGGATCTGAGTTTACATTTTATCTCAAACAACACCAGGCTTAAGAAAGGGAGAGATATTTTGATATCATCATGATGGTGATCTGTTGGACTAAAGCAAAGTTAACTACCTCCAGCAAACCTATAGGGTTTACAAGATCTCTGCAAAAAAAAGCATTAGAGGGTATAGACGATAAGTACTTTAAACTACCAGAAAAACCTTATAAACAGATAAATTCTGATTAGCTGCCAATCATGCTCGTGATCGTAACAGGATTTGCAAAAAAGCAGGGTAAAGGTAATTCATCCGCCAGCAAACATAGTTTGCAAGAGGGCTTCTTGTTAAAATGAATTAAATCTTATGATGAGTATATTAGGGGTGAGCAAATGCCAGAGGAGATAAAAGAAAATTTTTATCGAATAGAGGTGCCTTTACCGGGTAATCCATTAAGATCAATCAACTCCTATCTGATTAAGGGACAGAAGGGCAATCTAATAATTGACCTGGGTATGAATAGAGTTGAATGCAGTACCTTTCTCTTCAGGGTACTCGAGGAACTGGAGGTCGATCTCTCCTCAACTGATTTTTTTATCACTCATCTACATGCTGATCATATGGGACTCCTTAATCAGGTTGCCCATCAGTCTTCCAGCATTTATTTTAATGCTATAGAGGCGGAGATAATCTCCGGTGAATTTTGGTCATATTTTCTTGACCTTGCTCGCTGGAATGGTTTTCCGGTTCAGGAGCTGGAACTGGCAATAAAAAAGCATCCCGGCTATCGGTACGGACTGGAGAGTATACCCGAATTTACTCTTTTATCGGAGGGTGAGCTGCTGGAGATTGGCGGTTATAGCTTTCAATGTCTGGAGACACCCGGTCACAGCCCTGGTCACCTCTGCCTCTATGAGCCGGAGCAGAAAATTTTGGTGGCCGGTGATCTGATCCTGGAGGATATAACACCAAATATTGTTGCCTGGGGTGAAGGGGATAATCCCCTCTCAGACTATTTAAAAAGCCTGGATAAAATCTATGATCTGGAGGTTGAGCTTGTACTTCCCGGTCACAGAAGGGTTTTTTCCAGCTGCAGAGGCAGGATTGAGGAGCTCAGGGACCATCATCAACAACGAGCCCAGGAGATTCTCTCTATTCTTGGCAATGATAAAATGGATGCTTATCAGGTTGCAGCCCGTATGAACTGGGATCTGTCATATGATAGTTGGGAGCAGTTCCCCATTCCTCAGCGCTGGTTTGCCATGGGGGAGGCACACGCTCATTTGCTCTTTTTAATGCATGAGGAACGAGTTATAAAAGAGATAGTAAATGATCAAGTATTATATTCCAGAATATGAGGAGGGTTACTCTTGGCCAGGTGTGTGGTATGTGATAAGCGCAGGGGTAAAAGAACATGTATGATCTTTTTCAATAAGAGCATCTGTCCTCGCTGCTGTGCTCAGGAAAGACTTTCTCCGGGTTGTGACCGCTGTCGTTACTACCAGGAGGCTGTGGAGTTTAAGAATGAGAAGAAGTCCCAGCAACTCTTAAGTCGGCTATCCTATTTAGAGAGTATGGTTGATGGTATCTATAATCTTCTTGTCCGGGAAGCAAAAGATCTTCCCCGGGAACTGGGAGATATCTTTAGTAAAAATCAATTGGCTGCTTTACAGGGTATGGAAAACATGGGGTCTCGTAAAATGATCGATGAGGTAGATGATGGAATAAATAAACTTGTGCATAGTGAGCATTTTGATGGAATAGTATTCTCCGAGGAACCTGTACGGGAGGCCATGGAGGAAGAGGGCTTTGAATGTGATGATATGCTTGAATATAATAATATGCAGGAAGATGAAGTAGAGAGGATATTTGAGGCTATCAAAAGAGTAGTAGTTATCCAGGAGGAGAGGGAAAGACTGGTGCTCTCAGTATTGAAAAGGATGCCTGCTATTAAAAGAGAGATGGAGTTTTCTATCAGGTTGATGTTGTTTATTCTCTGGTATCTTGACGGTATATTGGTGGTCTCTTCTGAGGAGTATATCGAGGATGAGGATTCCTCCCCTCATCCCATTGTGATTGCAACCTTTTATAATACCTGTCTGCAGATTGTGCGCCGGGATATGATTGCAGGAAGAAAGAGAAGAAAAGAGGGACTAATAGTTCCTCGTCGAGGTAAGATGCTTGATTATATTAATGAGGTTGAAGAAGGAAACCAGGATAATCAAGAGGGTCTTATTCTTCCCGATTAAAAAAAGGGTCCAGAGGGGCCCTTTTTTAAATATCTATTTTTTTTTTGCATCAAATTAATGCCAGGGTGGAGGTACAGGAATCTGTAAGCCTTATTCCCGGTTTTACAGGTAATTAAAGGAGGGCAGCGAGCAGAATGTTGGCCAGGCTGAAGTAGATGACCAGACCGGTAACGTCCTTGATGGTTGTTATCAGAGGGTCAGAGCCAGCAGCAGGATCAAAGCCCATTTTAAAGACTAAAAAGGGTATTAAATAACCAATGGTTGTAGCCAGAGTAACAGTCAAAAACATTGAAATACCAACTACCAGACTCAGAGCATAGATTCCCTGCCAGAGGTAGGCTATGGCTCCTACCAGCAGAGAACTTATGGCTCCCAGCGCCATACCCACCTGAATCTCCTTCAGTAAATAACGGGCAAAATGGGGTAACTCAATATGGCCCAGAACAAGTCCTCTTACGAAAATGGTAGAGGACTGGGTGCCAACATTTCCCCCCATGTCCATGATGACCGGGACAAAAAAGGCCAGGGCCACGATAGACTCCAGGGTTGTTTCAAATTGACCAATGACTCCACCGGCCATTAAACCTCCTACCAGGGCAATCATCAACCAGGGAAGTCTAATCCGAAGCACAGTGGGCACATTGGCATCGATTAGCTTGGCACTTCTGTAGGTCTCATCTTCTCTAATTTCCAGCAAACCGGCCTTTTTGAAGAGGTCTTCAGTGGCCTCTTCTTCAATGACATCTACTATGTCATCAACTGTAATAATACCGGCCAGCTCATTTTTTTCATTGACTACTGGTAGTGCAATCAGGTCATATTTGGCGATGATATGAGCTGCCTCTTCCTGATCGATGTTTTCATCAACCTTGACAATGTTTTCTTTCATTATATCCTGTAATTTACTGTTCTCTTCAGCGGCCAGGAGTTCACGCAGAGAAATAACTCCTTCCAGTCGATGATTATCATCCACCACATAGATATAATAGATAGTCTCTGCATGATCAACCCAGTTTTTAATATCCCTGATGGTTTCTTTGGCGGTCATCATATGGTTGACGGCAATAAATTCGGTGGTCATTAGGCCTGCAGCTGTGTCAAGGTCATATTTTAGCAGTCGTTCTACCTCCTGTCTGTCTTCAACAAAAAACAGGAGTTCTTTTGCTCGTTCCTCTTCCATTTCCCCCAGCAGATCAACCACATCATCAGTTGGGAGATTAATAAATAGCTCTCTTTTCTTCTTTTCATTAAGCCAGCTTATTACCTCCAGCTGATCATCTATCTCCAGGGCAGAGAAAATCTCAGCTAACAGTTCACCCTTTAACAGCTGAAAAAAACTTTTCTTTTGGGTCGGTTCCAGCTGGTTCATTCTTTTAATAAGATCGATAACATGAATTTCTGAGAGGAGATCATTGAGCTTTTCTGCGTTCTGGCGGTTAATATATTTTTTCATTAGCCGGACTACAGGATTATTGATTTTCATCTTTGTCCTCCTTTCTGCTCTTATATAAATATGTATTTTATGCAGCATTATAAACCCAGCTGCAGAAATATAATTCATATGGACATCATTCATTATACTACAGTAATTATTAAAGATCAAAAAATTTCCTTGTTATAACCTCTGTCCATATTTTATTAATATCCAGAGCAAGGAATCTCTATTATCCGGTCTCTTTTATTTCTGTACATTTCAGTGGCTAAAGCCGTAAAAATTTGAATTGATTTAAGTCCTGTGATACAATTTAAGACCATGAGGAAACCTTAGCCGGGTTTCTTTTTTACTGATGAGACAGTAAAAAAAGCCTTCCTGGATAACCAGAGAAATATGAAGGGTTTAATCTTTACCTTGCTCACTGGATTGCTATAGATAAAAAATATGAGGTGTAATAATGCTACTGGTGCTTTTTTTTCTTTCGGTGATTATTGGTGTTTCCATTGGGATGTTGGGTATGGGGGGAGTCTTCTTAACACCAGTCCTATTACTGCTTCTTGATTTACCCATCTCAACTGCTATGGGGACAGCTCTCTTTACCTTTATTGGGACAGGTCTTCTGGGTACTTATATCTATCAGAGAGAGGGTAATGTTGACTGGTCAGCTGCTATCCTGCTGGGTATGATGAGTGTTCTGGGAGCAGTACTTGGCTCCAACATCAACTTTGCACTTTCTCAGGAGGTGCTGCAGCTGGCCCTTTCAATATTTTTAGCCGCTATAGGGGTTTTTGCTCTCTTACGGGAACACTTCACTCTGTTGCAAAGAGGGTTACTGGTTAAACCTGTTAACTTTCGAGGAAGACTACTATTCAGTTTGCTGGGGGTTAAGGTTGGCCTGATCTCTGGATTGCTGGGAGTGGGTGGTCCGGTGCTACTAGTTCCCATTCTGGTTGCTCTGGGCTGGCCAATGCTGCTCTCAGTGGGAGTCAGTCAGGTGGTAAGTGTCTTTTCTGCAGTCTCGGGTGCTACCAGTTACCTGCTGCAGGGTAGAGTAGAGTTGATGATTGCTATTATAGCACTCAGCGGTGAACTGATGGGAGTCTTCTGTGGTGGTTTTGTTGCCCACAGGATAGAGGGCAGGAAGCTGAAGATAATACTTGGCTTGGCACTGATTGGGCTCAGTATCTATCTCTTATAGATTGATGTTAATCTAATTTAATGGTGAAATATAAGATTTATTAATAGTTTATAAATGGTTTCCAGGCAGTTTAATAATCTACTTTATAATAATAACTGACAGAGAGATAAAGGATAATTTGTTTATTTGCTTTTGCGGCTAAAAATAATTCATTTAGGGGAGTGAGTAATCATGAAAAAGACAGTATTAGTTTTACTTCTGGTTCTGGCGCTGGCATCGTCATTAATGTTGGTAGGTTGTGGGGAGCCAGGCGAACCCATAGAGGAAGACATGAATGAAATGGATGAGTTCGATGATCTGGGAGCAGTTGAGCTTGAAGTAGAAGAGATAGTGCTTGAGGATGGTTATAGTCTTCAGATTCTGTAAGTAAATGGTTTATGCTGGCTAAAACCCAAAATATTAAAGACCTCCCTGTTAGCACAGGGGGGTTTTCTTTTTCTAAATAGCAGGAAGTAGCAATATATTATAGAAATATATATGTATATAGCTGGTAATCCTAAGTTTAATTTTCCTTTAATATTCTAAGCTGTGGATTATATCTTTTATCCAGGATCAAAGAATATTTTTTTGGTGGGAGGATGCCATATGCTATCAATTACTGTAGTTTATTCCTGGCTGGCTGTATCAACCAAACCCCGGGTGAATATTCCATGTCTCATTTAAGTGCAATAGAGGATACAGTAAAACAGGTGGCCAGGGCCCTA
>CAZXKH010000129.1:0-6006 GCA_964641385.1 uncultured Clostridia bacterium
CAGTACCGATGGATGGTAGTCATTGCTGCTCCCTTTACATATCTGGAGGGAGATTATGCTGGTTTTATTGGTGCTCTTTACGATATACATCAGCGGAAGCTGCAGGAAGAAAAGAAGAAAAGGCAGCTGGATGAAGAACTGGAAGCTCTTACTAACCTTTCTGCCTCTCCCAGTTCGGTTACTTCTAAATCAATGGGCTTAGAATCCATTAAAGAGGGTCTGCCTGAGGTCTTTCAACAGCTAAGGGAAGAGTACACCAGGCTATTACATGAATATCTGGAAAAGAGCATCTATCGTCATCAGGTCGACATGGAAGAAAAAATTAAATCTCTGGTTAAGAAGCTGGGTTTTTTCCAGGCCGGACCCCGTGATCTAATCGAACTGCATGGTCAGGTGCTGGAAGAGGTTTGCAGGGAAGCGCCGGCTGCAAAGTCCAGAGCCTTTGTGGATGAGGGGCGGCTTATGGTATTGGAAGCTATGGGTTATTTGGCTGCTTACTACCGCAAATATTGTACGGGTTTAAAGCAGGGCAGCAGTTCTGCCGGCCCTTTAAAAAAGAGTAAAGGAGAATAGCTATGGGTAACTTTATTCTGCAGCTCTATGTGACAGGGCAGTCTGTCAACTCTCAACAGGCTATTGCCAACCTGCGGGACATATGTTCTCGGTTTTCATCTGATAAATATGAGCTGGTTATTATCGATGTGCTGGAGGAACCACAGGTGGCAGAGAGAGAAAAAATTTTTGCAACACCAACCCTGATCAGGCGTATACCACCACCAGCCAGAAGAGTTGTAGGGGATCTTTCTGACCCCGAGCGGGTGGTACGGTCCCTAAATCTGAAGCAGCTGCAGTTAAATGAGGAGGTTAAAGATGAAAGAAAGCATGAATAAGCTATCTGTTTCCAAGCTGAAGACTGGAATTGAGGGTTTTGATGTCCTGGCTGAGGGTGGTATGCCAGAAGGCAGAACAACTCTGGTTACTGGAACTGCCGGTAGTGCTAAAACAATCTTTGCCTCTCAGTTTCTGGCCGAGGGAATTAGAAAGTATGATCAGCGGGGTGTCTTTGTGACCTTTGAAGAGTCACCGGATGATATCAGGAGAAATGTCTCTTCTTTGGGCTGGGATATTACCAGCTGGGAGGAGGAGGAAAAATGGCTCTTTGTTGATGGCTCCTTTAAGACAGAAGAAGCCACGGTGGTTATAGGAAGCTATGATTTCGGGGCTCTTCTTTCCCGGGTGGAGCATGCGGTGAAATCAATTGGTGCTACCAGGGTGGTAATGGATTCCCTGGGGGCCAGTTTCGCGCGCTTTAAGGATATGGGTACCATTCGTTCCGAGCTCTTCCGGATCGGTTCTGCTCTCAAGAAACTGGGAGTAACAACGGTAATGACGGCTGAAAGAACTGATGATTACGGCGATATAGGCCGTTATGGCATTGAAGAATTTGTGGCTGACAATGTAATTATAATGCGCAATGTGCTGGAGGAGGAAAAGAGGCGGCGCACACTGGAAATTCTTAAATTCCGGGGTGCCATGCACCAGAGGGGAGAATTCCCCTTTACCATTGTGGAGGACAGGGGGATTGTAGTTATTCCCCTATCGGCCATGGAACTCAAGCAGAAATCCTCCAATGTTCGTATTACCTCCGGTAACAGTGCTCTGGATAAAATGTGTGGTGGAGGCTTCTTCCGTGATTCTATTATCCTGGTTTCAGGGGCCACAGGTACCGGGAAGACCCTGATGACCACTGAATTTATTGCTGCTGGCGCTGAGGAGGGTGAAACATCTCTGCTCTTTGCCTTCGAGGAAAGCAGGGAACAGCTCTTTCGTAATGCCAGTGGCTGGGGTATGGATATCCAGGAGATGGAAAACAGGGATCAGGTGAAGGTAGTCTGTGAGTACCCGGAAGTAAGAGGACTGGAGGATCACCTGCTGAGAATGAAATCCATGATTAAAAAAATCAGGCCCCAGCGGATAGCTGTGGATAGCCTTTCTGCCCTGGAGAGGTCTGCAACAGTCAAAGGTTTTAGGGAGTTTGTTATCGGTCTGACCTCCTTTATCAAGCATCATGAAATAGCAGGACTCTTTACCGCTACAGCACCCAGTCTAATGGGAGGCACCTCTGTGACCGAGCAGCATATCTCCACTTTGACTGATTCCATTATCCTGCTGCGCTATGTGGAGATCTATGGTGAAATGCACCGGGGGCTAACCATCCTCAAGATGCGTGGTTCTCTGCATGACAAGGATATTAAAAAGTTTACCATCGATGATCGAGGAATGAAGATTGGCAAACCCTTCCGCACTGTAACGGGTATCCTGGGAGGAACCCAGCAGCACCTGGCCGCCAGTGAGATGGATCGCCTGCAGGGTCTATTTGATGAATAAACTGAGCAGTTGAGGAGGTAATGAATGAATGGCAGATCAGGGGAAAAATAATACAGTAAAGCAACTAAAAAGGAAGCTGGTTGCCAGCAAAACCAGGTTCAAGAATGTTATTGAACGCAATGCTGATGGAATAATTATTGTCGATCAGGAGGGAATAATTCGTTATCTCAACCCTGCTGCAGAAAGGTTCTTTGGTTTCCAGGCTGAGAGTATGGTTCAGGAATCCTTTGGTTATCCACTGGTGGCCGGCGAACAGACGGAGATAGAAATAGTAAACCAGGGTGGTAAGCGTCTGATAGCAGAGATGAGGGCTGTTAATACCTCCTGGGAGGGCGAGGATGCCTATCTGCTATCTCTGCGGGATATTACCCATCGAAAGAGGAACGAAAGGATAACCAGGGAGTCCCTGCGCAGGGCACGGTATATCCAGGATTCGCTTTTTCCAGCCTCCCTGCCTGAAGAATCCGGGCTCTCCTTTGCCGGTACCCATCAACATGCAGAACATGTGGGTGGTGATTACTACTACCTGCACTCCTGTGAAGATAGAATCTTCTTTGTGGTGGCTGATGTTACGGGAAATGGTCTTGATGCGGCCCTGATTACTGTCTTTGCCAGTTCCTTTTTCCGCCGTCGTCTGGAGGAGAACTGTCTTGATGATACTCCCCTGGATATCCTCAAAGGGCTCCACAGTGATTTCAACCGGCAGGGTTTTCCCGATGACTATTCCCTGGAAGTCTTCCTTGGTTTTATCTTTCCCTCCACCATGAAGATTAGCTATGCTGTTTCTGGTGCCATCAGATCTCTTCTAATTGATGCTGAGGGCAAGATCAGCAGGCTGAAGGATTCCACTGGTATGGTAATCAACAATACTATTTCAGAACCCTATTTCGGTCATCATTCTCTACACCTCTCTCCTAATCAGGCTTTAATAATTTATACTGATGGGGTTGATGAGCCCTTCTATATTAAGGACCCCAGAGAGGGACAGAATCATCTGCCGGAGATAATCTATAAGACCATTGGTCTTCTGCCCCTTGATGAAATACTGGAGCGAATTGTTGGTGATACCCTCTTTAACCTTGATGAAGAATCCCCTGCAGATGATATGGCGGTGCTGGGAATAGGCAGGCAGCTTTTGCCAATAAAAAAGAGAGAGTGGTCTTTTAACCGGTCACTGGAAAAAGTATCGGCATCCACTGATGAGTTGTGTCAGGCTTTCATTCATCTACCACTGGATATTCATCATGTGCGTATGGCTCTGCAGGAGGCACTAACAAATATTGCTGAACACTCAGATGGAGAAGGAGAGATCAGGGTTGATGTCTATTGGGATGACAGACGACTGGTCTGTATCATTGGTGATAATGGCTCGGGCTTTGACTGGCGGTCAGTCCTCTCTAAGAGGGAGGATCCTCTTAGCGCCATGGAGAGGGGAAGGGGGATGACCATTATCGAGATGGCAGCAGAGAGCTTTACCCTCAATGATGCCGGAAATAAGATTGCTGTGGGATGGAATCTGGACCAGAAGGAGAAAAGACCTGCTGTATAGTTCTTATGCTCAATCCCTTTCCTTGTTCTGGAGTTTCTAAATCCTTAAAAATCTACCTGAGATATAACTGCCAAATCTGCATGTTTTTTATCAGCCAGATATAACAATTGATTCCTTTAAATTATCTTACTTGTCATGAAGGGAGGTCAGGGACAGGAAATCTCGTATCTATTCGGACCGGGTACGAAAGACTCTCTTACCCTTTGTCATGAAGGGCGATGTTTTCTGTTATTATATGGAGGAGAAGAAAGACCTATTTAGTGATAGCTTTCAGGTGTTATCGGAGCTCACCACGGATTTTGCCCTGATCCTAAGTTACAGTGAAGAGAGGACTTTTAAGCTGGAATGGGCTACACCTGGCCTGGAGAGGTTAACAGGGTACAGTTTTCAGGAGCTAAAGGAGCCCGGTAAGTTGATGGATATTGTCCACCACCAGGATCGTAAAGCTTTAAAGAAGCAAATGGAGAAGCTCTTTTATGGCCCTGACAAAGAGACAGAAATAGAGTACAGAATCATAACTGCTCGGGGGAGACTGCACTGGGTTGAGGATAAGATGCGGATCTTTTTCCGGGCGGGAAATAAGAGACTGTTAAGAGGGGTTAGAGATATTACTGAGGTTCGGGAGACTGAGCTGGAGCTTAAGAAAACCCTGGTGGAACAGCGACTCCTGCTAAACAATATTGATACCCAGATCTGGTGCCTGAAGGATGAAAAGACCTATGGAATGGTCAATCAGGCTCATGCTGATTTTCTGGGTATTTCACGTTATGAGCTTGAGAGTTCTTCTCTGGTTGAGTATTTTAAAGTTGATGATCAAAGAAGTTTTATTGATGACAACCGGCGGGTATTTGAAGAGAAAAGAAGAAAGAGCAGTGAGGAATGGGTGATAGACAGCTTAGGGGAAAAACGCCTGCTGAGTATTAACAGGGTGCCCAGTCTGGATATAGAGGGTGAAGTAGAACATGTTGTCTGTACCGCCGAAGATATTACAGAAAAAAGAATGGCTGAGCAGGAGGTTAGATATCTCAGCTTCCATGATCACCTGACTGGTCTTTATAATCGGGCCTATATGGAGGAGGAGATGAAGCGCCTGGATACTTTTCGGCAGCTACCAATTAGCATTATCATGGGTGATCTTAATGGGCTCAAGATGGCCAATGATACCTTTGGTCATCAGCAGGGAGATATCCTGATCTGCAAGGCGGCAGAGGTTATTTCCGGCTGCTGTCGTAAGGAGGATATAATTGCCCGCTGGGGTGGAGATGAATTTATGATTCTATTGCCTAAAAGGGGAGAAAAAGAGGCCCTGCAGATGATTAAGCGTATCAAAGAAAACTGTAAAAAGGTTCAGGAGACACCGGTTCCTCTCTCCATTGCCTTTGGTTGCTCTCAGAAGGAGGAGCCTGGCCAGAATCTTTATGATGTTCTGAGGCAGGCTGAAGACTGGATGTATCAAAAAAAGCTGGTGGAGAGCAGAAGTGCTCGCAGCACCATTTTATCCACTCTGTTAAAAACCCTGGGAGAAAAGAGTTATGAGACTGAGGAGCATGCCTGGCGTCTGCAGAAGCTGGGTCTGCAGCTGGGTGAGGCTATCGGCCTTACCGGAGTCCAGTTGAATAATTTATCTCTGCTGGTCTCTCTGCATGATATAGGCAAGGTGGCCATTCCTGAGGATATACTATGTAAGGAGGAGGCTCTGACCAGAGAGGAGTGGGAGCTGATTAAGACCCATACTGAAGCAGGTTACAGGATTGCCCGTTCCTCAGAGGATTTTGCCCATCTTGCTGATGGGATTCTTTCCCACCATGAATTCTGGGATGGTTCTGGATATCCGCGGGGTGTTGGGGGCAGGAGAATACCACTGCTGGCCAGAATCACCTCTATTGTTGATGCCTATGATGTTATGGTTAATGGGCGTCCCTATAAACCTTCAGTATCTAAAGAGGAAGCCCTTGGTGAACTCAGGTGCTGTGCTGGCACCCAGTTTGATCCAGAGCTGGTTTCAGCCTTTATAGAGCAGGTTGGTAAATAAATGGACCCTTAGGGGTTTGATTTTGCAGTTAACAGGA
>CAZXKH010000130.1:0-5960 GCA_964641385.1 uncultured Clostridia bacterium
TTACACCAGATAAGAGAGCTGGTCAAAGAGGAGGAAGAGTTAAAGGCTACAATGAAGGAAGGGCGGCTGGAGGCCAAAACCTTGCTCCAGGCCAAACAGAGCGGCTTCTCAGATTACCAGCTGGCCCTGCTGGGCGGTTACGAGGAGGAGGTAATTCGAAAAAAACGCCTCCAGGAGGGTATCCTCCCCACTTACAAGGCAGTAGATACCTGTGCTGCCGAGTTCGAAGCCCTAACTCCCTATTATTATTCCACCTATGAAGTGGAGAATGAACTTGAAGAACCGGGCAGAGGTGGCGTGATGATTCTGGGGGGAGGCCCCAACCGTATTGGCCAGGGTATTGAGTTCGACTACTGCTGTGTCCAGGCTGCCATGGCCCTCAAGGAAGCAGGGCACAATGTGATCATGGTTAACTGCAATCCGGAAACCGTCAGTACAGACTACGATATCTCCGATGCGCTCTTCTTTGAGCCACTATCCTTAGAAGAGGTGCTAAACATCTACCAGGTAGAAAGACCTGAGGGAATAATTATTCAATTTGGTGGCCAGACTCCCCTGCGGCTGGCAGCCAAACTCTCCCAACAGGGACTGCCCCTTTTAGGAACAGGAGTGGAGAGGATTCACCTGGCCGAAGATAGAGAACGTTTTTCCCAGCTGCTCGAGCAGCTGGGGTTAAAACAGCCCCCCCATGGAACAGCCACTTCCCTGGAAGAAGCCTTAGAGACAGGTAAAAGACTGGGGTATCCCCTGCTGGTCCGCCCCTCATATGTACTGGGCGGTGAGGCCATGGAGATAGTTGGTTCTCAAAGGAATTTGCAGGAATACATGGAGGAACGATTCCGGATCTCCAGGGAACATCCCCTGTTGCTGGATAAGTTTTTAAGGGGAGGAATAGAGATCGATGTCGATGCCCTCAGTGACGGCAAAGATGTCTTTATCGGAGGTATTATGGAGCATGTAGAAGAAGCAGGAATCCATTCGGGAGATAGTGCCGTCAGTCTTCCCCCCTACAGCATCTCCAGGGCAGAGGAGGAGAAAATAAAGAAGATTACCACCCTGCTGGCACAAAGGCTCCAGGTGGTGGGCCTGATCAATATCCAGCTGACCATCTATCAGGGAGAGATCTACATCCTGGAAGTCAACCCCAGGGCCTCACGGACCATTCCCTTTGTCAGCAAGGCCACCGGTATACCTCTGGCCCGCCTGGCCACAAGAATCATGATGGGTGAGAGGTTATCGGAAATGAAGCTTAGCGAGAAAAAACCAGCCGGGGTGGCAGTTAAGGAGGCTGTCTTTCCCTTTTCACGTTTTCCAGGTGTGGATATCCTGCTGGGGCCGGAGATGTTATCTACAGGAGAGGTTATGGGGCTTGATAGCAGCTTTCCCCGTGCCTTCTATCGGGCACAGATGGCAGCAGGAAACCCTCTGCCCCATCAGGGCAGGGTGCTGCTCAGTTGCGGTCAGGAAGAGAGAAAGAGAATTATTGCTCTGGCATCATCTTTACTACAACAGGGCTTTCAGCTTATGGCCTCTGAGGAGACCGGCCAGCTGCTAAGTGAGGCAGGCCTTGCTTATCAGCAGGCACCAAAGGCAAAGAGGCTACTTACTCTACTCCAGAATGGATCACTGCAGCTGATAATTAATACTTACACCCCGGAGGAGAGTAAAGCCTCAGAAAGCATAGTCAGACAGGCGGTAAGCAGGCTTGACCTGCCTGTGATTACCACCCTTAGAGCTGCTGAAGCAGCTCTAAGGGCCCTGGAGGAGACCAGGGAAGAGGAATTAAAAGTTAGAGCCCTACAGGATTACTAAAATAGACAAAATATTACATTGCCCTGTATATCAACAACCAGAATTCCCTCAGCTTTATGGTATTTTTTTCCATTTAGAGTTCCAATCAGACAGTCCTGTGTATAATAATCTGTGGATAATGTGGATAAGTCTGTGGTTAACTCTCATTTCAGTAAGTTAGGATGTTAATTATTTTGGAAGTATTTTTCCTTTAAAAGAAATATATATCATTATAAGGGTTGACCTGTATTATTATGTAATTTAAATGCTATAAATAATAAAAAATAGCAGATTAATGTAGATTTAGCCTGTATAATAAAAAATATCTATTCTGGTGGTTATAGACCTGGAAAAAATTATAACCTTAGATGGCATTGATCATATCTTCAGTAGTTGTGTCTCGCTACAGATGTTTATTTTGCTCCTCTTAAGGAGAAGGTGGTTAATAATAAAAGCAGTTGCCTGCAGGAAGGAACCATCAGACATTATTTTTGCTGAGAGGATTCCAGAAGACCCCGCCTACGGGCCCACTGGTTTAACCGGCAAACCTGCCTGCGGGCCTGCCGCATGGAAGCTGATATTTTACTGCCACAGAAAAAAACCCTGCCCTGAGGATAATCAGCACTGCGGCCGGCCCGGCCACTGATCTGCAACAGGACCCCGGTGGTAAAGATCCGCTCCCAGGAGGCAAAGAGAACCAGTACATTACAGCGGGCAATGGTTATTCCCCGCTCCAGCATGGTGGTGGTAACTAAGATCTCTGTCTTCCTCCTGGAAAAGGACTGGACCTGTTGCTGCCGCTCATTGTGGTGGGCATGGACAGCACCAACCTTTACCGGCCTGGAAAGCTCTGCCAGGTTGCTCCGCAACCAGCCAGCAACCTGCCTGGTAAGGTCACGGCTGGGAACGAAGACCAGCACTCGGGCCCCATCCAAAAAAAGCGAGCGGTAGAAGAAGGTAAAGAGAACCGGTGGCAGCTCTCTCTTTTCCATGGAAAGCTGAAGGTTAACTACCGCCAGTTGAGGCTCCGGTAGAGGATGGTGGTGGTAACGCAGGGGGAGACTGACCAGACCCCAGTTCTCCCGGTCACTGCGCTCTAAATACTCCTCTCCCGGGGTAGCCGACATATAGACCAGCTGACCCAAGGGAGCCAGGGCTCGTCTAAGACCAAAGGCCAGCATGGGCTGGGCTGTATAGGGAAAGGCATCGAACTCATCCAGAATAATCAGCTGAAAAAAACGGTTAAACTTCAACACCTGATGGGTTGTAGCCAGGTAGAGGCGGCCATGCTGGTATTTCCTTTTTGACTGACCGGTAAGAACAACCGGCTCCAAAAGGGAGAAGGCCTCCCTCATTCTCTCCCCCAGCTGCTCTACCACATCACGGCGGGGTAGAGCAAAGAGAACCCTCTTTCCCTGCTGCAGAAACCTGTGAATAATAGAAAAGGTGACCTCGGTCTTGCCTGCCCCACATACAGCCCAGAAAAGGACTCTCTTTTTTTTCTCCTCCAGCACCAGCCGCTCTAGCCTGCGGGAGGCCTTTTTTTGCATCCCACTAAGAGTAAAACCGGGCTGACAGGAGCCTGTATAGGGCTTTAAGTCCTCATAATCTGTTGCTCTACCAGCCAGAAGGAAGCGGCTGAAACGGCTTTCACCCATTACTCCACAGTGCAAACAATGATAGTCTAAAGCTCCAGAAGTAGAGGACTCCAGCTCCTCAGCCTCCCTGCTCCCACAGCGAAAACAGTAAAAACCTCCCTGAACAGAAAGGGTCAGTGAGGGCCTGAAGATTATCCGGCCTTCAAGCAAGAGCTGCTGCAGCTCCCGGGCAAAGGTCCCCTGATAACCCCTCTCCCGCAGAGCCCTTTTTACCTCCCAGGGATAGAGCAGGCGTCCGGCAAGGATTCGTTCCAGCCCTCTCAACAGAGACCTCTTCCTGGAAAGTACAGGAGCAGAACCCCTGATCTTTTCTTCCTTCAGTCCCGGCAGTAAAAGACCCAGACTCTGGCCCCTCTTTTGTAATCTCCTGCAAAAGGAGTCCCTTTTACGATCAAGGCCAAGCAACAGACTGTAAATCCAGCCCGGGAAAAGGGGCTCCATAAAAAAATGAAGGGTCTGGTATCCCCTTCTCTGCCAGTAATAGTGATCTATTGGAGGTACAAAGGTCACACAGGGCCTGTAAGATCTTTCTGTGGGCACAAAATAAAGCCAGGGCAGTACCGACAGTTCTTCCTCCATTAGATAGAGCCTTCCTCCCTTTGAGAACCATCCTCCCAGGCCCCAGGCATCCCCGAAGAGCTGCCCTCCAGGCGGAAACGGAGCTGGCTAACCTTCTTGCGCGTTCTCTGCAGGGCATTATCCACCGTCTTCACACTGCCCTCTATCTCCAGGGAGATCTCCTGGTATGATTTGGAGGCCAGATAGGAGGAGAAGACCTTCCATTCCAGGGGAGTGAGAATCTCCTTCAACTCCTCAATTACACTACAGACCAGTTCCCGATTGAGAAACTCCTTTTCGGGGTTTGAGTTCTCATCAGCAAGGATATCCAGCAGGCTCCGTCCCCTGCCACCATCATCCTGAGAATAATTGAATTTCCGATCAATGGAAGCCGAAGAATTCAAAGGCTTATGCTTCTGCCGGTTGGCAGTCTTAATGGCAGAAATAAGCTGCCGGTTCACACAGAGGTGAGCAAAGCCCCGGAAGGAGGAACCACGTGAATAACAGTAGTCTCTAATAGCCTTAAAGAGGCCCACCAGGCCCTCCTGGATAACATCATCCCGGTCAAGGCCCTTAATATAAAACATCCTGGATTTGGAATAAACAATATCAAGATTGTTTTCCAGCAAAAATTCCTGAGCCTGCCTGTCCCCATTTTGAGCAGCACGTATAATCTCCCTTTCAGTCAATTCAGAAAAAAGTTTCTTGCTGGAGGAACCATCCATCCCAACCCACCCCATTTCTTAGTATCCATAAATAACTAAAAAAGGATGTTATAGCGGGCTTCATAGACCCCTGCTGACTGTATAAAAAAATATCAGAATTTGAAGATAAGAAGCATTATTTAACTGGAGAGAACAACCGCTTATTATTATACCATAATCTTATTTGACAGTCAAAAGATACCGGTTAATCCATGCTGCTAATGGCAGCCCCCATCACTTCACCGATCTTACGGTGGATAACCAGCCGGGCCTGATTGTCCAGAGCTGTCCGGTCAAGGTTGACAATAACCAGCTGAGCTCCATTCTTTAGAGCCTGACCTGGCAGGCCAGCAGCAGGATAAACCACCAGCGAGGAACCAAGCACCAAACAGAGATCCGCCCTGCTCATCTCCTCCTGTGCCCGCTGTATCTCATCTCTGGGCAGCCTTTGCCCAAAGGCAACCGTTCCCGGTTTAAGTCTTCCCTGGCAATTGGGACAGGGGGGAACCCCCTCTTCGAGCTCTGAGAACTCTTCCCTTTGCTCCCGGGAATAGCTGCTGTTACAGTCCATGCATTCCACCTTCAGGCAGCTGCCATGAAGCCTGATGATCTTCTCTTCACTGTTTCCCGCCCGCCGATGAAGGCCATCTATATTCTGAGTTACTATTGCTCTCAGTCTTCCCCTCTTTTCCAGTTCAACCAGAGCCAGATGCCCCTGATTGGGCTCTACCTCCTGCAGAAGCCGGTAGAGCTGAAAATGCAGCTGCCAGTACTTCTCTCTAACCTCAGGCTCCTTAAGTATATTCTGATACTGAAGCTCTGAAGGGTCATACTGTTCCCAGATACCACCGGGGCTTCTAAAATCAGGGATCTCAGATTCTGTACTGATCCCGGCTCCGGTAAAGGCCACTATATCTTTCGCTTCCGACAGAATGGCTGCCAGCTGATGGATTTTATCCATTGCTAACCCCCCAAGGATAGGATCTCTTAAGAATAAGGTCAGGGCCTAAAGGTTGCCAGTACTAATATAACTGATAACATTATATCACAGCTGAAAGTAAAAACCAAAGGATAAAGCCACCCCCTCTAAATTAGAAGGGCCTTTTGAGCTTAACAGGGCTCTAATAATTAACTCTGTCAATAACCTCAGAGGAGAGCAAATAGAAGGCATAGCGGCTACTGCTGACGAGAGAGAGAGAAAATGGTCATATCATCCTCGGGCTCATCAAGCTCTAGATCACCTGCAGTC
>CAZXKH010000131.1:0-4843 GCA_964641385.1 uncultured Clostridia bacterium
ATATCTCCTCCTCCGTAAACTGACGTGCATTCTGTTGTAGAGTCTGTTGCTCAAAGTTTAATTCAAAATCCATTATTATCTGCTCCTTTCATCTCTCATCCTCAGGAATATTTGAGATACTTGATGAAAAACACTATTTGGTGCAGCCTGAAGGTCAGAGCTCTAGTACTCAATTCCCTGACGGGCGATAATACCCTCCTGAAAATGGTGCCTTCGCTCTTCAATAATACTCACCAGGCTGGCCAGCTCTAAAATCTTTTCCGGTGCTTCCCGACCGGTGATAATAATCTCCAGCTGTGAAGGTTTCTTCTTTAAGGTTGAAACTGCCTCTGCTAAGGGAATGAGGCCATAGGATAGAACCAGGTTAAACTCATCGAGAATTAAGATCTGAGTCTCCTCCTCCCTGATAATTTTTCTGGCCAGTTTCCACCCCTCCTGGGCCAGCTTGACATCTATGGTTGCTGGATGATCCCGGTCAACAAATTTATCCCTCCCGGACTGAATTAGCTGGAAGTTATCGATCTTCTTAAGAGCATTAATTTCTCCATAACGACGACCCTTCATAAACTGGATCATAACTACTGACATTCCATGTCCCGCTGCCCTTAAACCCTGACCAAGGGCGGCGGTGGTCTTACCCTTGCCCTCACCTGTATAAACCTGGATATAGCCCTGGAATGTACTCATATCTGGCTGGAAACCTCAGCTCTTTAAAGCCCATGTTTTTTGCTCTACTCACAAAAGCCGGAGGTTTCCTCTGTAGTTACCCCCTTATTATTAAGATGATAGTTATAATTTTGTATTTTCTGGGATCGGTACCTGCAGATAATTGCTTAAATTAAGCTACTCCAGCTCATTGCTTCCTGACCAACCTACAAAACCTTTGTTTACTGCCAGAGAAGAATACTGTTACTTATCGGTTCCCGCAGCTGAAATATACAGCTACTGGCAGTTAAGGGCTCCCTTTGATTATAGAACTGAGGACAGAACTCCAGCTGCAGAATGGTATACTGAAATCAGGATCATAATTGCAGGTTTTCTACGATAATGGCATCTCCCTGGGCGGTACCGCTGCAGATGGTGGCCAGACCATACTGTAGCTTCTCCCGTCGCAGTTCATAGACTAAGGTGCCCAGTATTCTGGCCCCACTCATCCCAATGGGGTGCCCCAGGGCAACTGCACCACCATTGACATTAACCAGCTCAGGGTCTAAATCCAGCACCTTGTTGCAGATTAGAACTACAGCAGCAAAGGCTTCATTGATTTCAACCCTGTCCATCCTTTCCAGATCAAGCTGACTCTTCTCCATTACCTCCCTGGCAGCCAGAGCCGGAACCAGGCCAATCTTTTCCGGGCTGGTGGCCGCCATTCCAGTGGCAACAACTCTGGCCAAAGGCTCTAACCCCATCTCTTGCGCCCTTGAAGCAGACATTAAAAGCAGTACTCCGGCTCCATCATTAATGCCTGGTGCATTACCGGCTGTGATCGAGCCCTCCCGACTGAAGACTGGAGGTAAAGAGGAAAGAGCCTGCAGACTGGTATCCGGTCGGGGAGACTGATCTCTGTTAAGGGGTCCTCCCCCCCTGGGATTGGGCAGGGGCACAATCTCCTCAGTAAAAAGCCCCTCTTCAGCAGCTTTTACTGCTCTCCGGTGGCTTCTAAGGGCCCAGCGATCCTGAGCCATTCTTGTGACCCCGTATTCTCCGGCCAGTTCTTCACCATGGTTGCCCATATGAAGATCCCTGATAGGACACCAGAGGCCATCACGAAGCAGGGCATCCTCCAGGTTTTGATGCCCCAGTTTTTGTCCCCAGCGGGCATTTTCTACCAGATGCGGGGCTCCGCTCATACTCTCCATGCCACCGGCCAGCACCACCTCTGCCTCTCCCAGCTGTATCTGGTTATGAGCCAGGGAAACAGCCCTTAAAGCTGAACCACAGACCTTATTGATGCTGAGAGCAGGTACCTCTACCGGCAGACCGGCACTGATGGCAGCCTGACGGGCAGGGATCTGCCCCAGACCGGCGGCAACAACATTGCCCATAATTACTTCATCGATCTCGCTTCCGGTTAACCCACACTCCTTTACCACTGCCCTGATGACAAAAGCCCCCAGCTCAACGGCAGAATAGTCCTTCAGTATTCCTCCCAGGTTACCGATAGGGGTGCGAACTGCACTGACAATAACAGTTTCAGTCATTATTTTATTCTCCCTTATCAAATCGTTCCAGTTTATAGAGGAGCTTATCCTCCACCTGAGGTGGTACAAGTCCCTCAATACAGGCATTAAAGGAGGCCACTTCCTTGATAATACTGGAGCTTAAGTAGGAATAATTGCTGGAGGCCATTAGAAAGACAGTCTCAATCTCCTGACTGAGCTTGTTGTTCATCATCGCCATTTGAAACTCATATTCAAAATCAGAAACAGCCCTCAAACCCCTGACAATGACTTTGGCCTTCTTTTTGAGCATATACCTTACCAGCAGACCGGAGAAGGTATCGATGGATACATTATCATATCCATCAATTGAATCAGACAACATGCTAACCCTTTCATCTATGGTAAAAAGGGTCTTTTTTTGGGGATTGATTACCACCAGGACAATTACTTCATCAAATATTTCGGCGGCACGTTCAATTATATCAAGGTGTCCATTGGTTACAGGATCGAAGCTGCCAGGACAGACTGCTGTTGTCATTTCTTACTGCCTCCCGGTAGTTTTTTAATTATGCATAATTATAGAAACCCTGGCCTGTTTTTCTTCCCAGCTGGCCGGCACTGACCTTCTTTTTCAGCAGGGGGCAGGGTCTGTACTTGGGATCAGAAAATCCATCATAAAGAACCTCCATGATGGAAAGACAGGTATCAAGGCCTATAAGATCGGCCAGCTCCAGGGGACCAAGGGGGTGATTCATGCCCAACCTCATCACCTTATCGATCTCCTCCTTACCAGCCACTCCCTCAAAGAGAGTATAAATTGCTTCATTAATCATGGGTAACAGGATTCGGTTGGAGACAAAACCAGGATAATCATTTACCTTAACGGGTTTTTTACCCAGCCAGCGGGCAAGTTTATCAATACTGGCTACCGTTTCTTCTGCTGTGGCCAGTCCTTTGACTATCTCTACCAGCCTCATTACCGGCACGGGATTCATAAAGTGCATGCCAATAACCCTCTGGGGGCGATTGGTAAAGGAAGCCAGTTCTGTTATGGAAAGGGAAGAGGTATTGGAGGCCAGAATGGTCTCCGGTGGACAGATGCCATCAAGCTCTGTAAAGAGCTCCCTTTTTACTTCCAGGTCCTCTGTCACCGCTTCAATAACCAGTTCCCTCTCCTGAGCATCCTCCAGGGATAAAGTACCTGTGATGCGAGCACTGATCTCATTCTTTTTCTTTCTTTTAAGCCGTTCCTTCCTGACCTGACGCTCCAGGTTGTTATCAATTTTCTGGAGTCCCTGATCCAAAAGCTCCTGATTGGCATCAAGCAGGAACACCTCCAGCTCAGCAGCTGCACAAACCTGTGCAATACCCGAACCCATCTGCCCTGCCCCCAGAACCATAATCCTTTTGATTTCCATTCCAAAACCCCCTCTTAAAGATTTAGAATACCCCCAGAGCTTAAGCTACTGCTGTATCCTTCCCCTGAGCAGCTCTCTGGCAATGACCAGCTTCTGGATCTCCGAGGTTCCCTCATAAATCTCTGTTACTTTGGCCTCCCGCATTAACCTTTCCACCTGGTACTCCTCCATATAACCATATCCACCGTGAATCTGGATTGCCCTGCCCGTCTGTCTGGTGGCCATTTCAGAGGCATAGAGCTTGGCCATGGAGGCACTGTGAGTAATGGGCCTCCCCTCTTCCTCTTCCCGGGCTGCCTGATAGGTTAAAAGCCTTGCTGCTCTAAGTTCTGTAACCATCTCGGCCAGCATAAATTTAATGGCCTGAAAATCAACTATCTGACGCCCAAACTGTTTTCTTTCCCGGGCAAAAGCCAGGGAATGGTCCAGTGCTGACTGCGTGATACCAACTGCCTGTGCTGCAATACCAATTCGGCCCCTGTCCAGTGCACTCAGAGCAATTTTGTATCCCTCTCCCTCACTGCCCAGCAGGTTTTCCTCTGGAACCCTGCAGTCAGAGAGGTGCAACTCTCCTGTATGTGAGGCATGTAGACCCATCTTCTTTTCCGGCTCGCCGGCAGTAAATCCCGGAAACCCCTTTTCAATCAGGAAGGCAGAGATACCATCTCTGCCCTGATCAGGATCGGTGTAGGCCAATAGTAGATATAGATCAGCCCTGCCAGCACTGGTAATAAAGGTTTTGCTACCATTAAGGTGGTAGTAACCCTCTTTTTTGAGGGCCCTGGTCTTAATTGCGGCAGCATCGGAACCCGCTCCGGCTTCAGTGAGTGCAAAGGCACCCAGCATCTCTCCCCGGGAGAGGGGAGCAAGGTACTTTTCCTTTTGTATTTTACTACCTCTTTTTTCAATGGTCTTACAGACCAGGCTGTGGTGAACCTCAAAGATTACACTGAGAGCTGCACAGGCCCTGGCCAGCTCCTCAATGGCCACCACCACGGAAAGAGAATCGGCACCTGCTCCTCCATACTTGGGATCGATACCCATCCCCATCAACTCCTGTCTGGCCAAAAGGTCAAGCTCGGAACTGGGGAAAAGAGACTCATCCTCAAGTTTACGGGCCCGGGGAGCAATCTCCTGTTGAGCAAAGCTTCTAACTGCTCTTTTTATATCCTGCTGTTCTGCAGTCAAAAAAGAATCCATGGCCATACCCCGCCTTCCTCTTTATTGAATCAGGGCAGGAGACTGGAATCCCTTCTAGAATGG
>CAZXKH010000131.1:4853-5946 GCA_964641385.1 uncultured Clostridia bacterium
TTTCAATTCCCTAATCCTTTATTATGTCATATTCTTGAACTTCTACATGGTTTTTGATATTTCCTGCCTGAAAAATCTATCTCTTTTTTCCCAAAAGCTGAATTATCTCTCCCAGTCTGGTTAACTCATCCTCCAGCACAGTCCTCAGATCTATAATTACCTGCTCATCTTTGATTCTGGCAACAACAGGAGGCTTCTGCTCCAGCAGTTCCCTTCTCAAGTCCTCAGCCCTCTTTTGTTCAGAAGTAAGGATTAGGTGATAACTCTTTCGTCGCTCACCGGGAAGAGAGCCTCCACCAATTTGACTAAACCCCTGCTTTAAGTTTAGCTTTAGGTGTCCGGGCTGGAGGGACGCAATAAGTCGCTCTCCCCTTTCTTTAAGCTCTTCCAGGCTAAGACTCAGTGCCTGATAGATGGGGATTTTATCCACTTCATCCCTTAGATAATGGCGCAGAGTTCCCTCCAGGGCAGCCAGGGTAAGCTTGCCAACCCTCAGGGCCCGTGTCAGCTGGTTTTTCTTTAACTCTGCAATAAATTCTTTTTTACCCACTATTATTCCAGCCTGAGGGCCACCCAGCAGCTTATCCCCGGAAAAAGAGATAAGAGGAACCCCCGCTTTCACAAGGTCACCAACTACTGGTTCCCTCTGCAGTCCATACTGATCTAGAGACTGCAGGTGACCACTGCCCAGATCATAATAAAGGGGAAGGTGGTGCTCGGCGGCAAGCTGAACCAGCTCTTCCATCTCAGCCTCTTCTGTAAAGCCCTGCAAATAAAAATTACTGCGGTGGGCCTTCATCAGCAGTGCTGTCTGATCACCAAGAGCTCTCCTGTAATCAGCAGTGTAGGTCTTATTGGTAGTCCCCACCTCCACCAGCCTGGCCTGGCTTTTTTCCATAATATCCGGCAGGCGGAAGGAGCCCCCAATCTCGATCAGTTCACCCCGGGAGATGATTACTTCTCTTCCCCGGGCCATGGTATCAAGAATAAGCAGCACTGCTGCCGCGTTGTTATTGATCACCAGAGCAGCCTCTGCTCCCGTTAGCTGAGAGATGAGATCGGTGAGATGGTCATACCGCGACCCCCTGGTCCC
>CAZXKH010000132.1:0-5932 GCA_964641385.1 uncultured Clostridia bacterium
TGAAGGCCTTCACTGAAAACAGTTAATCAAAAAATGTTACCAGGAGTAAGGTTCTGGGATAATAATGGTTTATAAAATGGGAGGTAGAAAAAAAGTGAAAAGATTATTGATCATGAGTCTGGTGCTTTCCCTGGTTTTTGCTTTTAGTGCCGGTATTGTTGCCGATAGCCTTGACGGCCAGCTGATCATCGATTCCTATACCAGTGATCCGGCACCAAGGCAGGCCATGGAGGAGATGGTGGAGAAATTTCAGGAGCTGCATCCTGATCTGGATATTGAGTTAAACATTACTGCCCATGAGGATTTCAAGCAGGGGATTCGTATCTGGCTTGCTTCAGATACTCCACCTGATGTCTTTACCTGGTTTGCAGGAGAGAGAGCAGAGTACTTTGTCAAGAATGACCTTGTTCAGAGTATCAGTCATGTCTGGGAAGAGGAAGGGCTCTTTGATACTATTCCTGAGGGATATCAGCTGGAGAGTATCTTCAATGGCGAAGCCTATTTCCTGCCCCACCAGACTTATATCTGGGGGATCTTTTACAACCAGGAGATCTTTGCTGATCTGGGCCTGGAGGAACCGGAGACCTGGGATCAGCTGATAGAGGTATGTGAAAGGCTAAAGGAGAATGGCATCACTCCCTTTACCATCGGTACCAGGTTTGAGTGGACTGCAGCTGGCTGGTTTGATCACCTCAATATCAGAATTAATGGCTTTGACTTTCATCAGGAGTTTGTCACCGGCCAGGTACCCATGACCGATGATAGAGTGGTCAGGGTCTTTGAAAAGTGGAAGGAATTGATCGATGCCGATTACTTCATTGAATATCCCGCCTCCTACACCTGGCATGAGGCTCTGGAATTCATGGAGAATGATGAAGCAGCCATGTATCTGATGGGATCCTTTATCCATGATTCGGCCACCGATCAGCTAAGTGAGAAGTTAACCTTCTTTAGCTTCCCGGCCATCAATAAGTCACCAACTGCAGTAGAGGCGCCAATTGATGGTTATATGGTTCCGGCCCATGCCAGAAATGTTGAAGCAGCTGAGGAATTTTTGAAGTTTGCTGCTTCTGTTGATGGCCAGCTGAACTGGGTTGAGGATGTGGGGCGTGTTGTTCCCAACCCCGATATCCCCATGGAGGCCTATGATGAGGAAACAAAGAGAGAGATGGAGTATATCAGTCAGGCTGAGGGAATTGCACAGTTTCTGGATCGGGATATGGCTGAGGACTTCGCCATTACCATGATGGGTTATCTGATCGAGTTCTGGGAGAACCCCGATAACTATCTGGATGTACTGGAGCGTCTGGAGCAAGAGCGGCAGGACTTCTATAACTAGTAGTTGAGATCGATAAAACCTAAAAGAGCTTCATATCTTATAAGGCCCGGGTTTTAGGTTTTCCCGGGTACCTCTTTTTTTCGTTTTTACTAAGGAGTGATAAGATTGAAGAGGGAGAGGTTTTTTAGCCCCTGGTTTTTTCTGATAATCCCCTTACTGCTTTATGCTGTTTGGGTTGTCTTCCCGGCCATTTATACCTTTTATTATAGTCTGACAGAATATGATGGGCTTTTAAGCCCGGTCTTTATCGGTTTTGATAATTATGTTCGTCTCTTTAGCCATCACACCTTCTATACCTCTCTCTTCAATAATCTGAGGTGGGTAGTGGTCTTTATGCTGATACCTGTTACTTTGGGTCTCTTTCTGGCCATCACTCTGAGCAGGAAAATTCCGGGAGCCAAAATTTTTAAAGCCCTTATTTATTCACCCATGGTGCTGGCACCGGTGGTTATTGGTTTAATCTGGACCTGGATCTACAGTCCTCGCAGTGGTCTCTTAAACCATACCCTGACCCTTGTGGGGCTGGGTTCACTGACCAGGGGCTGGTTGAGTGATCCCAGTATTGCTACCTATGCAATTATCTTTGCCGGGGTCTGGCGGCATACCGGTTACGTAATGCTCATCTACCTGGCCGGTTTAACTTCTATCTCCCCGACTTTGATTGAAGCGGCAAAAATAGATGGAGCCGGTCCCTGGCAGAGATTTCGTTATATAATTTTTCCCCTTTTAAAGCCTACCACCACAATTGTAATGGTGATTACCATGATAGAATCTCTTAGAGCCTTTGATTTTGTCAATATTATGACTGATGGAGGCCCCTTTGGCACCACAGAGGTTCTGGCCAATTTTATGTATAAGCAGGCTTTTGCCAGATACAATATGGGTTATGGGGCAGCAATTGCAGTCATTCTCTTTCTAATCATGGTACTCTTTATCTTTTTATATGTGATCCAGCAAAGGGAGAAACACAGTGGGGGTGGTCGAGTTGCTTAAGGCTGCTACCGAAGAGTTTTTGGGTATGTCCTGGCGTAAAAGAATAGCTACTGGCATCATTTTTGTTGCCATGCTGCTCTTTGTCCTGGTCTGGATTCTGCCCATTGTGGGAGCTGTATTTACTGCTTTCAGGCCAATTCAGGATCTTAGGGCCCATGGTTTCTGGAGCTTGCCCCGGAAGTTTACACTGGATAACTTCTTTACTGCCTGGGACCGGGGTAATCTTAACACCTATTTGCTGAACAGCTTTATCATTACCATTCCCGCTCTGGTTGGAACTCTGAGCCTTTCTTCCCTGGTGGGCTTTGCTCTTTCCCAGTATAAATTCAGGGGCAATATGCCGGTCTATCTGCTTTTTCTCTCTGGAATGCTACTTCCCTTCCAGATTTTGCTGGTCCCTGTCTTCAGGTTGAGCAATAACCTGGGTATCTATAACAGCTATCTGGGATTGATCATGATTCATGTAGTCTTTCAGATGGGTTTCTGTTCCTTCTTTCTGGCCAATTTTATGTCTACCATTCCCACTCAGCTGGCTGAGGCGGCCAGGATTGATGGTTGTTCGGAGCTTAAGATCTTCTTAAAGATATTCCTTCCCCTTTCCAAACCGGCTCTAGCCGCTCTGGGTACACTGCAGTTTACCTGGATCTTTAATGATTATATCTGGGCTCTGGTCTTGATTAGAAGTGACAGCTTAAAACCGGTAACTGCCGGCCTGGCCACCCTGCAGGGTCAGTATGTTACTGACTGGGGGGTGCTGGTGGCCGGGGCCCTGCTGGCAACCATTCCTACTATTATCGTCTTTATTATGCTTCAGAAGTACTTCATTAAGGGATTGACCATGGGGATGGGCAAATAATATTCTTCCAGGAGGTAATAGGATGCGAATTCTGGTTACAGGTGGGGCAGGCTATATTGGGAGCCATGTGGTTAAAGAGCTTTTGACTGCCGGTCACAGCCTGCTGACCCTTGATAACCTTGCTACCGGCCATAGAGCTTCCCTGGTTGGTGGTAAGTTTATAGAGTGTGATTTAAAGAACAAAAAGAGACTGCAGGAGATCTTTGAACAGTTCCAGCCCCAGGCCCTAATCCATCTGGCTGCTGATAGCCTGGTGGGAGAATCTGTGGAAAGGCCACAGCAGTATTACCACAATAACTTACTGGGCAGTATCAATCTGCTGGATGTGATGCTTGACTATGGGCTGAAAAAGATTGTTTATTCCTCAACGGCTGCAGTCTATGGAGAGGCTCAGGAGATACCTCTCAGGGAGGATTCTCCCACCAATCCCACCAACCCCTACGGTCGTTCCAAACTCTATTTTACCCGTATTATGCAGGATTATGAAAGAGCCTATGGGTTACGTTTTATTTCTCTACGCTATTTTAATGCCAGTGGAGCCGATCCATCCGGCAGGATGGGAGAGGATCATAACCCTGAGACTCATCTAATACCCATTGTGCTGGAAAGGGCTTTGGGTCTTAGAGAGGAACTGGTTGTCTTTGGGACGGATTATCAGACCCGTGATGGCACCTGTATCAGGGATTATATCCATGTTTCTGATCTGGCCCGGGCTCATCTGCTGGCGGTGGAGGCACTTGCTAAGGGACATTCTGGTGCCATCTATAATCTGGGTAGCGGGACAGGCTATTCGGTGCAAGAGGTAATTGAGACTGCCAGGGAGATTACTGGTTCTAAGATACCCTGTCGGGAGGGTGATAGGCGTCCTGGTGATCCTCCAGTATTGATTGCCAGTTCGGAGCTGATCAAAAAAGAGCTGGGATGGCAACCAGAGTACCAGGATTTGAAACTGATGATTGAGACTGCCTGGAGATGGCACAGGAACAATCCACAGGGATACAGAGGAAGGGAGAGTAATTGAGGTTGGGGGTTTTATCGTGCATAAAAAAGGAGTAAGGAAAGCAGACAGGCTCTTTGCTGCCCGTGAGGTGGAACGGCTGCTGGAGTATGGTTTAAAAGAGGGGCTTCTGGGGAAATACGATCTGCCCCTGGCCCGCAATGCTCTTTTACAGCTGCTAAGACTGGATGAACCCTATCCCGGGAAGCTAAATTTTAATGAAGATAGAATACCTGAAACTCCTGCTAAGATACTGGATAACCTGCTGGAGTATGCCTGGCAGAGTGGTCTTCTGTCCGAGAATACTGTTACCAGACGTGATCTCTTTGATACCAGGTTGATGGGGGTCTTAGTTCCCCGCCCCACTGAGGTGATCCGTGATTTCTGGCAGAGATCCCGGCAGGATTCCATTGAGGCTGCTGCTGACAGCCTGTATCAGCAGGCGATGAGTTCCAATTATATCAGAATCAGGCGGGTGGAGAGGAACAGCAACTGGCAGGCAGAGACTGACTATGGCCAGATGGAGATTACCATTAACCTCTCCAAACCCGAAAAGGATCCCGAAGAGATAGCCAGGGCTGCCCGGACTGAGTCCGCTGATTACCCGCGCTGTCCTCTCTGTCTGGAAAACATGGGCTATCCCGGGCGCCTTGATCATCCAGCCCGCCAGAATCTGAGGGTCATTCCCCTTCAGCTGGGAGAGGAGGAGTGGTTTTTTCAATACTCACCCTATGTTTATTACCACCAGCATGCGATAGTCTTTTCCTCTGAGCACCGTCCACTGTCAATTGATAGGAGTACCTTTGTCAGGCTGCTGGAATTTTTAGAGATATTTCCTCATTTCTTTATTGGTTCCAATGCCGATCTCCCCCTGGTGGGTGGTTCAATCTTAAGCCATGACCATTTTCAGGGTGGCAATCACCACTTTCCCATGGCCAGGGCAGAGATAAAGGAAGGCTATTACCATCCCGGCTTTCAAGGGGTCAGTATTGGGAGAGTAAAGTGGCCTCTGTCGGTTATCAGGCTCAGTTCCTCTGCTCCTCAGCAGTTGATTCAGCTGGCCCATGAAATACTGCAGGCCTGGAGAGAATATAGTGATCCTGATTACCGGCTCCTGGCCTCCAGTATAGTTGATGGAAGAAGAGTAGAGCACAATACCATTACTCCCATTGCCCGCCGCAATGGTTCAAAGTACCAGCTGGATCTTGTGCTCAGAAACAACCGCACTTCTAAGGAGCACCCTGAGGGGATCTTTCACCCCCATCGTCACCTGCACCATATTAAAAAGGAAAACATCGGCCTTATTGAGGTGATAGGACTGGCGGTTCTGCCAGGCAGGCTTAAGCAGGAACTGGAGGGGATTAAAGAGTATCTAAGGGGTAAGGCATCCCTTGATAATGGAGTTTCTGATTGGCTTAAAGCTCATCAATCCTGGATCAGGGAGCTGTTAGAAGCTAAGGGCAGTGAACTCTCTGAGCAGGAGGCAGATCTATTGATAAAACAAAACCTGGCCTATAAGTTTCAGCAGGTGCTGGCAGATGCCGGGGTTTTTAAGGATCATGAGCGGGGGAGAAGGGGCCTGGAGAAGTTTTTATCCTCTGTTGGGATCAGGAAAGCGGGTGAAGGATGATGGCAGCTGAATTTTCATCCCGGGTAGAAAAATTGTTGCAGCTGGGCCAGAGGGAGTTTGGTAGTTTTTTTAATCCCGGCCGGGAGGATTTGATAACTGTCAGGGCACCGGGAAGAG
>CAZXKH010000133.1:0-5889 GCA_964641385.1 uncultured Clostridia bacterium
TCCTGCTATAATTCTCCCAGCAGTGCCTCCTCCACTCTGCTCTCCAGCTCCTCTGATAACTCCTTACCCCGCTGGTAGAGCTGATTCATTCTCTGTGTCAGATGATCCTTTAAGGCCTCATCCTTTATGGAGGGCAGATTGATCAGCACATTGTAGCGGGCTCCCTTGAGGGCAGTGGTAGCAGTTAAAAGGGCAACCCCACTGTCACTCAGGGCATTGGTATTTCCCCCATCAACAGCCCTTTCTGCAGCCTCAAGCACCTGGCAGGAGAGTTCCATCACCTGCAGGGGCACCTCTGTAGCCTGTCGGAAGGCTTTCTGAATGGCCTGGCTGCGGGTTTTTTGATCATCTTTGGGCAGTTTAAAGGCCTCCATTACCTGATTGAAGGCAGCGGTATCATCTTCCATCAGCTGTAAAAAATTCTGGCCCTCCCTCTCCATCCTCTGCTGCAGCTCCTTAAAGTCACAGCTCTCCTCCTCCAGGCTCAGGTTGCTAACCATACTTACCAGTCCTGCCCCCAAAGAGCCTGAAAGGGCCGAGACACTTCCTCCACCTGGAGCCGGAGATTTAGAAGCCAGCTCCTGAAAAAACTCCTCTACTGTTTCCCTTTTCATCATCTTGATCACCCTTTTAAATATTATTATTCCTGAGAGTTATATTCTTCACCCACATTAAGTACTGCATCAATGATCTTTACATAACCTGTGCAGCGGCAGAGGTTACCCGAGAGAGCCCTTCTTACTTCCTCAGGCTCAGGGAGGGGATTCTCCTTCAGCAGAGCCCGGGCCGACATAATCATCCCCGGGGTACAGAAGCCACACTGCAGGGCCCCATGGTCCAAAAAGGACTGCTGTAAGGGATCAGGCTGACCATCCTTTGAAAGACCCTCAATGGTCTCTACTGTGGAGCCCTGAACCTTACCCATGGGCACCAGACAGGAGTTAACCGTTCTGCCATCAAGGATTACAGTACAGGCGCCACACTCACCCTGTTCACAGCCAGCCTTGGTACCTTTTAGTCCCAGCTCCTCTCGCAGGACATTGAGCAGAGTTCGATGAGGATTAACCAGCAGCTTAACCCTTTCCTTGTTGACGATAAAATCTATCTGTTCCTCTTTCATTTATATCTTCACCCCAATTCTCTCTCCCGCCTGCCGCAGGGCTCTGCCCAGAAGCAGGACTGCCATCTCCTCCCGATAATCCTGGCTTCCCCGCAGGGCACTGGTACGTATCTCGATCTCTTCTCTGGCCCAGTGCTTTAACCCTGAAAACAGCCTTTGATCAAAGTTCTCTCCCCTGGCCCTCTGGGCAGTCTTCTCCAGGGGGAGAGGACCCTTCCCCACAGGTGCTGCCACCAGCCTAAGCTCCTCTACCCTCTTGTCCCTAAGTGATAAAAAGACAGCAGCATTAACAGTGGGCAGTGAAAGGGCCTGCCTTGATGACAGGCGCTGAAAGGAGGAGGCCTGTCCGTTCTTTGTCTTCCTTAACCTGAAAACAGTTAACAGCTGCCGGCAGCTGTTAACCTCTGATTCCATCACTCCCCGGTAGAGATCCTCCACCGGTAGCCTGACCATTCCTTTGCCAGGTGCTATCAGCTCTGCCTCGGCTCCCAGGGCCACCAGAGCCACTGCTACATCAGCAGCAGGAGCGGCATTGACCACATTACCACCAGGGGTGCCCAGGTTCCTGATCTGGGGAGAGCCGATCTGAGAAGCTGCCTCTGCCAGGGCAGTGGCATACTCTTTGACAGCTAAAGATTGCTCCAGCCCTGTATGGGTGATGGCTGCTCCAATCAGCAGCTCATCACCCTCCTCTTTGATACCCCTAAGCTCCTTAACTCCAGAAATATCGATCATGCTCTCAACTTCTTCCTGCTGTTTTTTCAGCTGGAGCATGAGATCGGTGCCTCCGGCAATTATTCTGGCCCTGCCCCTGCCTGCCTGGAGCAGGGAGATAACCTCGTCAACACTTTTTGCCCGGTAATAGCTGCCCTTCACTCCTCACCACTCCCTTCTTTTGCCTCATCCCTAAAGCCCCTCCAGATCAGCTCCGAAGTAATGGGCAGCTCTTTAACCATCACCCCGGTGGCGTCAAAGACTGCAGCGGCCAGGGCCGAGGCAGTGGGAACATGGACAATCTCGCCCAGGCTCTTGCCCCCAAAGGGACCCACCGGATCCTCCTCTTCAATGAAGCTATACTCAATGGGTGGAACATCCATGGAGGTTGGTATCTGATAGCCTGAGAAGTCAGGGTTAAGAACCCTTCCCTCCTGGAAGCGGTAGGCCTCCATCAAAGCATAGCCCAGCCCCTGGACCACTCCCCCCTCCAGCTGCCCTTCGGCCTTAAGGGGGTTGAGAATCCGCCCCGAATCATGCACAGCCAGGATGCGCTTTACCTCCAGCTCTCCTGTCTCTTCATCCACCTCAACCTCTGCCGCATGGGCAGCAAAGGAGTAGGTAGGAGAGATGTTGCCATAACCTTTCTCGTCGGGCAGCCGGGTTCCTGGAGGATTGTAGATTCCCTCTCCCATTAGAGGAAGACCGCGTTTTGCTTCCACTCCCTCTGCTGCCAGCTGCCTGAGGGTTATGCTCTCTCCCGAGGGAGCCACAACAGCTCCCTCCCTCAGTGATAGCCGGTCCCGGTCAGCATCCAGAAAGCCGGCAGCCAGGGAAAGCAGGGTTTCCTTTAAGTCCAGAGCAGCCAGCCGGGCGGCATTGCCGCCGATGGTGGTCTCCCGGCTGCCCAGGGTCCCGATGGAGAAGGGAGTCTGATCCGAATCCCGGGAGATAATTGAAATCTCTGAGGGAGGGATGGTAAGAACCTCAGCCACAATCTGGAGCACTGCCTCCTGAAAGCCCTGACCGTAGTCCTGTTCTCCGATGACCAGAGTTACCCTGCCCTCTTCGTCCATCTTCACCAGGGCCGAGGAACCATCAAAGGGGGGGTGACCACTGCGGTTGCCATTTAAATGCAGGGCACAGCTGATCCCCACTCCCTGACCTGAGGGACGTTTCTTTCCCAGCCCTATTTTCTCAGCTGCCTCCTGCAGACATTTATCTAAGGCAGAGCTGACAATCCGGCAGCCGTGAACAGAGACCTCTCCCTCCTTAATACAGTTTTTCAATCGTATCTCAAGGGGGTCAAGGCCCAGTCTTTGGGCAGCCAGATTGAGCATGGACTCCTGCACAAAGTTGGTCAGCTGAGAGCCATAGCCCCGGTACTGACCGGTGGGCACCTTGTTGGTATAAACCAGAAGTGCACCAGTCCTCAGGTTGGGAATCCGGTAGAGGGAGTCGTTACGCTCCAGCAGGGTCTTAAAGACCCAGGGCATCTGGGCCGAGTAAGCTCCATTATCGGCCGCCACCTGCATCTCTTTACTGACCAGACTGCCATCCCTGTTCACTCCCAGCCTGATCCAGTACTGGGCTCCTGCCTGAGGACGGCCGGCTATAAACTCCTCCTGACGGCTGAGACTGAGATGCACGGGAAGCCTGCACTCCCTGGCCAGCAGGGCAGAAAGCAGATAGACCTTGGGATTACCGTACACCTTACCCCCAAAGCCTCCCCCCATCACCGGAGAGATGATCCGGATCCGGTCTGGTGAAAGCCCCAGGGCAGAGGCCAGCAGGTTGCGGGGAATATGCAGGGACTGGAGGGCGGTATGGAGGGTTATTCTCCCGGAAGCATCCACCTGGGCTGTACAGCTGATGGGTTCCAGATAACCCTGATGCAGATGATTGACCCGAAATTTCTCCTCAAAGTAATAATCGGCCTGAATATCAAGATCACCCCGTTCTATCAGGTGGCTGGTAGCAATATTATGGCTGTACTCCCGGTACAGCTGTGGTGCATCCACCTCTATAGCCCGCACGGGGTCAAAAACAGCCGCCATGGGCCTGTAATCAACTTTGATCAACTCCAGTGCCTCCTGGAGAGTATCCGTATCAACTGCCGCCACTGCGGCAACCTCATCCCCGATATAACGAACCCTTTCTCTGGCCAGTGGCAGCTGATCCTTGATGGCCTGCCCAAATTTTTTCAACTTTAAATCCCTGCCGGTGAGCAGGGCTTTAACCCCGGGCAGGGCTTTAGCCTTAGAGACATCGATAGCTTTGATTAGAGCATGGGGATGAGGACTTCTTAAGACCCCGGCCTCTAAAGAGTGGGGAAAGTTAAGATCCTCACCGTAGCGTGCCCTACCGGTAACCTTATCCACCAGTTCCAAAGAGTTAAAGCTGCCGCCAACATACTTCATAATTATCACAAACCTCTCTTCCGCAGTAAATAAAGAATCCCCTCCAGCACCCCACCGGCCACTGCCCGTGCCCGGTCAGAGATCAGATAGCAGTCTTCAACCCTGCCCCGGGGGTCAAGATCACCAAGCTTCTGGCCCTTTTTTACCTGCAGTCCAGGATAAAGGAGCCCCCTGACCACACCAGTGGTCCGGGCCAGCACCTCTACCCCATCCACCCGGGCCAGCAGCTCTCCACCTTCTACTCTATCACCTATCTCAGAGCAGGGCTTAAAGAGGCCTGAAACTGGAGCCCTGATAATCCTCTCCTCTGTTACTCCCAGTACCGGAGCCGGCTGCCCGGTATTGGGAAGGGCAGAGCCCTCCAGCAGCAGACGTCCCAGCCGGTGGCCCCTTTTGGTCTCCACCACGCCATCCACATCCCTTCCAGCCACAAAACCCGGTCCCAGGCCCAGTACCACCGGGGCCTGATCTTTAAGGCTGCCCACATTTCTCTTGGCCATCCGGGCATCAACCAGGACAGTGGGAGATAGGGTTTCCAGCAGCTTACCCTCTGGATCAACCACCACCGGGATCACCGAGCTCTCTAAGAGTCTGGTTATCTGATCAGTGCTCTTAATTAAGCGGCCCTTAACCCCTTCAATCTCAACCTCCCCGGTAAAGACAGACTGAGCTAGGGCCACCCCTCTTCTCACCACCATGGGAACAGGCAGTTCAGTAATAACAATTCTAAATCCTGCCCGGTGCAGGCGGTGGGCAACACCTGAGGCCAGATCGCCACCACCCCTGATTAAAACCAGTATCCTGGAAAGGGATCTCATTCTATTTCACCCATAAAGTGGAAGGGCTGAAGGAAAACCTCCATCTTTCCCCCACAGGCCAGCCCCTCCTCTGCCGCCAGCTCCTGATCATAATTCAGGTAGTAGATCTCTGGCGGTGCATCAGCCTCCAGCAATGAAAGTGCTCGCTCTTTGATCTGAGCCTCACCACTGCCACCACCAATGGAACCCGAGATGCTGCCCCCGGGATAGATAAGCATCCCACTCCCCTCCCCTCGGGGAGTGGAACCAGTGGTCCTGACGATGGTGGCCAGTACAGCACGACCACCCCTTTTTTCCAGCCGGGCCAGTTCTCTGACCAGTTCACGTTGCAATTAAAACACCCCTCTGTCTAGAGAATTACATTGCCCTCTTTAATCACAGTCTCCGCCCAGGAGGTGCCGAAGAAGTAGGGTAGCTGGCGATAGGTAGGAAGATTAAGGACCAGCAGATCACCCTTCTTCCCCACTTCCAGACTGCCCCGGTCCTCAGACAAGCCCAGGGCATGGGCCGAGTTGATGGTGCAGGCGGTGATAATCTCCTCCGGTGTCATCTTCATCTTCATGGCCGCCAGCCCCATTACCAGCCAGGGTGAGGCAAGAGGTGAAGAGCCGGGATTAAAGTCAGTACTTAAGGCCACCGGCACCCCGGCTTCGATCATCTTCCTGGCCGGAGCATACTTGCCCTTCATCAGATAAAAGGCGGTAGCGGGAAGAAGCACAGCCACTACCTTTTCCCGGGCCAGGGCCTCAATACCCTCTTCGCTGATCTGCAGCAGGTGTTCGGCTGAAATAGCTCCCATCTCTGCTGCCAGCTGGGC
>CAZXKH010000134.1:0-5880 GCA_964641385.1 uncultured Clostridia bacterium
AGCAGTTAAGAATCCTCGCTTCATGAGCGAAGCGAATGGGCGGGGAGTATGTCAAGTCAATATTGTTGGTGTTCTCTGTTTACAGGCGCTTTTTTTTATGATATTATGTAATTAATCTTCAAGAACCATTAACCAGGGGTTCGAGGTTATGCCTCCCAACCGGCTACTTGGATAATGGCGATTATAAAATTACAGGAGGTGAGAGTTGCTTTGCTAACTGCTGAAAAAAAGGAAAAAATAATTGAGAAATACCGTCGAGATGAGAAGGATACCGGTTCACCGGAGGTCCAGATTGCACTTTTAACAGCAAGGATTAATGAACTGACGGAACATTTAAAAAGCCACAGCAAGGATCATCATTCCCGTCGAGGTCTTTTGAAGATGGTAGGACGCAGAAAACGGTTGCTCAAGTACTTCAAAAATAAGGATATAGAGAGCTACCGGAATCTCATTGCTGAGCTTGGGATCCGGGGTTAGACTGACTTTAAGAGCGGGAGAGATCCCGCTCTTTTATTTAAATACTGAAGGACCATTAACACTGGAGGTGTTATCTGTTAATGAATTTTGTGCAGGAAGAGTTGATCCTGGGAGGACGTAAGTTTCTCCTGGAGACAGGAAAGTATGCCAAGCAGGCCAATGGCTCAATTATGGTTAGATATGGAAATTCGGTGGTGCTGGTAACAGCTACCATGGACGATCCCCGTCCTGGAATTGACTTTCTACCATTGATGGTTAACTATGAGGAAAGGATCTATGCCATTGGCAAGATTCCGGGTAGTGTAACCCGGCGTGAGGGTAGACCAAGGGATGCAGCCACCATTGCTGCCCGCCTGATCGATCGCCCCTTGCGTCCACTCTTTCCCAAGGGTTTCCGACATGATATTCAGGTTATTGCCACTGTCCTTGCTGTTGATAGTGATAATGAGGCTGAAATCATGGCCATGAATGGGGCTTCAGCTGCCCTGACCATCTCTGATATCCCCTTTGACGGACCCATTGCTGGAGTCAAGGTTGGTATGGGAGAGGATGGATTTATTATTAATCCAGGAGAGGAAGACCTGGAACAGAGCCCGCTGGACCTGATTGTTACCGGAAATGATGAGGCAGTAATGATGGTGGAGTGTGAGGCAGATCAGGTAGATGAAAAGACTATGATCGATGCCATTGAGTTTGGACACCAGTCCATCAAAGAGCTGATAGTGCTTCAGCATAATCTGCGGGAGCAGGTTGGGCAGGAGAAGATGGTCTTTAAGGCTGTAGAGCCTGATCAGGACCTTGAGACTGAGCTGGAGGAGTATGCAGGTGACAGGATGGAAGAGGTGCTTTCTGGCGGCAGTAAAGCCCATCGTGGTGAGGCCCTGGATGAACTGAAAGCAGATATAAGGGAGCATTTCGAGGAGCTTTTGAGTCAGAGAACAGAGGATGAAAATGAACTTAAAGATAAGATGAAGGAGTTAAATAATCTGCTGGAGGGACTGCTGAAAAAGAAGGTTCGCAGTCTGATCCTGGAAAAGGGTATCAGGCCTGACGGTAGAAAGGGGAATGATATTCGTCCCATCTGGTGTGAGGTTGGTGTCCTGCCCCGTGTTCATGGTTCCGGTGTCTTTACCAGGGGTGAGACTCAGGCCCTGACTGTTGCCACCCTGGGAGCAGTGGGGGATGAACAGATTATCTTTGGACTGGGAGAGGATGAACACAAACGTTATATGCACCATTATAACTTCCCTCCCTACAGTGTTGGTGAAACCTGGCCTCTTAGAGGACCTGGACGTCGTGATATTGGACATGGTGCCCTGGGTGAGAAGGCCATGCGGGCTGTAATTCCCGAGCAGGAGGATTTCCCCTATACCCTGCGCCTGGTTTCAGAGGTTCTGGAATCCAATGGCTCCACTTCTCAGGCCAGTATCTGTGGCTGCACCCTGGCTCTGATGGATGCAGGAGTACCCATCCATGCACCGGTGGCAGGCATTGCCATGGGTCTGATGAAGGAGGAGGACAGGGTTGAGATTCTTTCCGATATACAGGGCCTTGAGGACTTCTATGGTGATATGGACTTCAAGGTGGCCGGAACCAAGGAAGGGATTACTGCTCTGCAGATGGATATCAAGATCAGGGGTGTATCAAGAGAGATAATGGAAAGGGCCCTGGAACAGGCAAGAACAGGCAGACTCCATATTCTGGATGAAATGCTCTCTGTCTTACCCGAGCCCAGACCTGAACTTTCACCACATGCCCCCAGTATGATTACCATGACCATTGATCCTGAAAAGATTAGGTATGTCATTGGTCCTGGTGGTAAGATGATTAATAAGATTATAGATGAGACGGGAGTGGAAATCGATATTGAGGATGACGGCACCATCTTTATCCTGGCTGAAGATCAGGAAAGTGGTGGTGAGGCCAAAAAGATGATTGAGGATCTGACCAAAGAGGTTGAGGTTGGAGAAACCTACCTGGGTAAGGTCAAGAAGGTCACCAATTTCGGCGCCTTTGTAGAGGTTCTTCCCAACCAGGAAGGTCTTGTTCATATCTCTAAAATGGCTCCCTATCATGTTAAAAAGGTGGAGGATATCCTCAGTGTTGGTGATGATGTGCTGGTTAAGTGTACAGGCATAGATGGCAAGGGTCGGATCAACCTTTCCCGCGAGGCGGCAATGAGTGATGAACAGAAGCGTAAGGAGAAGGAGCAGTATCAGAATAAGAGGAGATAGTTTCTTTCTCTGAAAGAGAGAGTGCCAATAATCTTCTATTGGCACTTTTTTTATTTTTTCTGCAGTTTAATAGATAACCGAAATTAAATAATTTTTATTGGCCCTTACTGTTGAGGGGACAATACTTTTGTTATCATTTTTGCTTTTTTTTTACACATCCAAGGAAGGAAGACGGCAATCTATTCTAGAAATATTTTATTAGGAGAAGAGGAATAAAAAATGCAGAGAATTGGAATTCATTTACCCATGGGTAAGGGTCTGGAGAAGGTGCCAGCAAGGGCCCGACAGCTGGGCTGTGAATCTTTTCAGATCTTCAGCCGTAATCCTCGTTCCTGGAAGGCCAGGCAGCTTGATGAAAAAACTGTAACTACCTTTAAAGAACACCGCTTAAAGGAGGGGTTAAGGCCCCTGGCAGTCCATGTCAACTATTTGATCAACCTCTCTACACCTCAGGAGGAAAACTATCTTAAATCCTGTAGGGCCTTAGAGGAGGATCTGGAACGGGCCGGGCAGCTGGGAGCAGAATTTTTGGTGATGCACCCTGGCAGCCATCTGGGAAGTGGTCTGGAAAAGGGTATTGAGCGTTTAACCGGGGCCCTGGCGGATGTCTTATCCCGGGTTGATAATGAAGTTGGTCTCCTGCTGGAAAATGTATCTGGAGCGGGAACTGAAGTTGGCAATAAACTCTCATCTCTGGGTCAGGTGATTAAAGATCTTGATGATGGGCGCCTGGGGATTTGCCTTGATACTGCTCATGCTTTCTCTGCCGGTTATGATCTAACTTCCAGTCATCAACTAAATAAAATGCTTGAGGAGATAGATGAGAGCATGGGGCTTGAACGCCTGCAGCTGATCCATGCCAATGATTCTAAGTATGAACTGGGTTCAGGTGGTGATCGTCACCAGCACATTGGTGAGGGTTATCTGGGAGAAGAGGCCTTTCTCTTACTTTTGGGACATCCGCAGCTTTCTGAGGTGCCCTTTATTCTGGAGACTCCTCAGAAGGAGGAGGGTGATGAATTGAAGAACATCAACCGCCTGCGGGAGCTACAGCAGCAGGCTTTGGGAGCAGGGGAGAAGGGATAAGTTTAATGATAGACAGCTATTTTTCGCCTGAAGCCCTGAGGGTTCTCAGGCAGGAGATAAAAAATACTGGTGGCGCCGAGGTCTTTGCTCTGGGCAGCTTTGATGGTGATAGGGTCCAGGAGGTTGAAATACTGGGCCGGGGAAACTTTGATTCTGTGCCTGTAGTTAACAGGGGCCTGGGTCCCGGGCAGGTTGTGATTCATAACCATCCCTCAGGCAATCTGCATCCTTCGGCAGCAGATATACAGGTAGCCTCCAGGATGGAGCAGTACAGTGTTGGTTTTATGATTGTCAACAACAGTGTTGATCGGATTTATGTGGTGGTGGAGCCCCTGCCCTCCAGGGAGCTGGATCTGGGGGAGATAACCTCGTACTTTCAGCCAGGTGGTGCTCTTGACAACCATTTCTCAGCTTATGAGCATCGACCGGAGCAGCTGGAGATGCGGTTACAGAGACCTTTAACCACTCCCGGCACCTTTTGGTAGAAGCCGGAACGGGAACAGGAAAATCATGGGCCTATCTGGTCCCGGCTCTCTTCTGGGCCAGGATGAACAGGGAACCGGTTGTGGTCTCCACCAATACCATTAACCTTCAACAGCAGCTTCTGACCAAGGATCTGCCGGCTCTAGAAAGGGTTTTACCCTTCACCTTTCAGGCAGTACTGATGCTGGGTCGAGGTAACTATCTCTGTCGTCGCAAGCTTGGCTACTGGAAGCGGATGATGCCTGAGGAAGAGGACCAGGAGTTACTCTACCAACTTTCTCAGATGGCCGAATGGGCACAAAAAAGCAGCCGGGGACTGAGATCAGAGCTGGACCCCAGACCACCTGATGAAATCTGGATGAAGGTGGCCTCTGAGGGTGATACCTGTCTGCAGGAACACTGTTCTTTCCGACAAAGATGTTTCTTTCAGCTGGATCGGCGTGAGGCCATGACTGCTGATCTGCTGATTATTAACCACCATCTCTTTTTTTCTGATCTGGCCCTTCGCACAAGCCTTGATGATGATAGTCTGAGCATTATTCCCCAACACCATTTTTTGGTCTTTGATGAGGCTCATAACCTGGAGGGAGTGGCCACCAGGCATCTGGGTTATTCACTGTCCAGCAGGGACCTGCACCGCATCCTTGATCGGCTGGCCCCTGATAAAAAAGGGGGAAAGAAGAAGAGCAGCAGCTCCGGTTTATTAAGAGTTCTCTGGGTAAGACTATCCCAGCTTGTTGATGATGAAGAGCTGAAGGAAGAGCTGAAGGAGAAGCTCCAGGCTGCCCTGCAGATGCTTCCTGCTCTCAGAGAACTGGATAGCTCCTTCTATTCCCGGGCAGAGGATTTTTTTCGTCAGTCCTCCAGAGGTCAGAGAAGTGCCTTTCGGCTGGAGGAGGGACTGGAGGAGAGGGACAGCTGGCAGCAGTTAATTGCCGGCTGGCAGCCACTGGCCGCCAGAACTGCAAAGATGCTCAGGGTCCTGGGGCAGGTGCACAGCCTTTTACAGAGGGGCTGTGAAAACCCCGAGCACAGGGTTGAGCTAAGGGGGTGCCACCGCCGTCTGCATGAGTATCTGATTACCATGCAGCTCATTCTTGACCGGGAGGAGGAGGGCCTTGTCTACTGGCTGGAAGAGGAGAGGAAGATTCTCTTTTTTCGGGCCGCACCGGTGGAGGTTGGCCCCAGTCTGCGGGAGAGGTTGCTTGAGGTTAAGAGTGGAATTGTCTTTACCTCTGCCACCCTGACTGTCAGGGGTAAATTTGATTATTTAAAGGATATACTGGGCTTTTCCAGTGAGGGCGAAGCTCCTCGGGAGCTGAAGCTGGGTTCACCCTTTGATTTTTCCAGTCAGGCCCTGGTGATGGTTCCAAATAATCTTCCCCTTCCCAATCAGAAGCAGTTTGTTCCCCGGGCAGCAGAGTTTATGCAGGTTTTTCTGGAACACCTTTCCGGAAGAACGCTCTTCCTCTTTACCTCTTACCGGATGCTGGACTATTTTTACCTGCAGCTGAAAACCTTTCTTTCTGAGCAGGGAATTACAACCCTTATCCAGGGTAAACGCAGCAGAAAAAAGATGGTCAGTTCCTTTAAGGATCAG
>CAZXKH010000135.1:0-5820 GCA_964641385.1 uncultured Clostridia bacterium
ATTACTATACTGTTATCTTCTATAAAAACAGATAAAATTCCTGCTGATTTAACAAATTTTTATTCATTTCCTATATTTTTTTCAAGTCCTTAAAATAATAATAAAAAAACACTATCCAACCATTAAGTACGGTTTGATAGTGCTTTAATATTTAAAAATGGATCTTCAGCAATCAATTGCCGGTAAAGCATTGAATGATGTTTTTAGCAATAATATAATGACATTATTACCCCTGATATTAGTATTATTTTGTTATAAATTGGCAAATTGGTTTTCAGCTGATGCCAGCTCCTTGAACTAAATCCAAGCTCCTCCCTTATGATGAGGCTGTTATTATAATTTTGCAGCAATAATTGAAGAAAAAGAACACCTTCTTAAAAGTACGGCCTAACCAAGATATTTCAATATCTAACACCCCTGGTTAAACTAGATCTCAACATATTTAGCCCTGAGCTGATATTCATTATTAGTCCTTGCTGCAATCAGCTGACAGTACTTATCAAGCTGATCTGCTTTTCCTTCTTCCCCTGTCTTATAGTCAATTATAAATATCTCTTTTTTCTCCCTGTCCACCAGCAGACGGTCCAGGCGGTAAAAATTCTCCCCCTCAAAGATTCCATACTCGGTGAAGACCTCCCATTTTTCACTGAAAAGTAGAGGATGCTTCTCTATGAAACCATCCAGACGATTGAAGAGCTTCTCCATCCTCTCCGGACCCAGAATATTGCCATAGCGAGAGAGAACCATTCTCTGAGCATATTCCCTCTCCTGTGGCCGGTTGTACCTGATATGCTCCAGATAATAGTGGGCAGCCAGCCCCTCCAGCCTTCTGTATTCCAGCTTGAGGTTAAGACCCGCATCCCGGGGAGCAGCAGTTGAAGTATACTCCTTATGAAAATAATGGTTCAGTGGAGGCAGCTCTTTAGCTTCACCAGCCTCATCCTGTTCTTTATCTACTGGAGAACCCAGCTCTTTACCGGTCACCAGCTCTGCCAGTGAGTCTATCTCTGCTGCTACAAGCAGTGCTTCTTCATAAAAGCCATACTTATCTTTTCCTGACCAGTATTTGCCCTTAGAGTCGGGCTTCATACTTTTGGGCCCCTCAATAAAGAGGAAGAGGTTGTTTCTGGGCCTGGTCATGGCCACATAAAGATTGTTGATCTCCTCCATTAGGGCTCTTTTTTCTGCCTCCAGGGCATAGTCAAAACCAAGGTGTTCAAAGAGTTTTTTGTATCTGGTGCTGGTCAAGAGAAAATCTTCAACCCTCTCAAAGCTCTGATCAAAGTTCAAATAGAATTCCAGCTGCTCCTGCTGCCTGCCCCTGGGACCACCTGGTTTCCAGTATAAAAACTGGGTGTCAAAGGTTAAGCCCTTGGCCTGATGGACAGTCATCAGCTGGACTACTCCTGCCTCTTCAATACCCTTTTGTTTTAGCTGATCCCCATCTCTCTTTTCTGCCAGAAATTCCATCAGCTGAGACAGGGACTGCTGCTTTCTCATCACTTCATAAAAAGCATAAATGTTCTTTTGGGCCCCACTGTTATCCCGGTAATAATCCAGGACCCCGGTAGTGGAAAAGATAGCTTCAGTAAGCCTCAGGTAATCGTAATCTCTAAAATCCCTGACCTGAGAAAGTATGGGCTCCAGTTTTTGCTCATGGATCTTCTTCCTTTCACCATCAAGAAAGCTCTGGATCTGCTCCCTCTCCTCCAGCAGATACCTCAGGCACAGGTTATCTATCTGTACCAGCTGACTGCGCAGGAACTTTAGTAATGAGAAGTAATCATCCCGGGCCAGGTAACAGAGAAGATGATAAAGGGGCCTGAGGGCCTGATGATCCAGCAGGCTATCCTTGCTCTCTAAATAATAGGGGATCCCTCTCTCATCAAGTCTGTCAGCAATGGTCACCAGCTGCCCATTGGTCCTGGCCAAAACCCCCACACTGCTGTGGTCCTGAAGCTGACCAATCACATCAGCCATCTCAGCCGGCAGATCTTCACAGATCTCTTCGTTTAAACTCCTGATCTGCTCCTGTTTTTCCTTGCTCAGGCTTAAAAAACTCTTGGTCTCAGTATTGACCTTTAATCCTTTACCACCCAGAAGCAGGCTGACATAACCCCCATCCTGTCCTGGCAGGCTTTTAACCGGGCGGTATTCCCAGTCCTCCCTTAAATCCTGAAAAAAGCGGTTAACAAAACCCACTATCTCCTGCTGGCTGCGGTAACAGCAGTTAAGCTGCTCTGTTTCACCCTCCAGTATCTGATCAAGACGACTGAAGAGCTCCTTCTCTCCTCCCCGCCAGCCATAAATGGACTGTTTTTCATCACCAACTGTTATCACCCGCTGACTGCTGTTGATCAGAGGACGCAATATCTTCCACTGCAGAATACTGGTATCCTGGAACTCATCGATGAGCAGAGCCTTAACCTCAGTCCCCATCAGATCGGTAAAATAGCTGCTAACCTCCTGTCCCTGGAGCAGGTCCAGCTCAGAGTGGTTTAGATAGCTGTAGGTATAATTACTAAGATCCTGATGAGTAAAGGCCCTTTCCCTGAATTTGATCTGATCATAGAGCTGGAAAATACGCTGTGAAAAGTTAAAGATCTCCTCCTCATAGGGGAGCAGCAGCCGGTTATAGAGCACCGCGGACAGCTGCTCAAGAAACTCCTGGTAACAGGCCTCCAGCTCCTCCTTTAGTGGGGCTACTTTTTTACCCCTGATTTTATTGCCATTCCAGAAGCTCTTGGAAAAAAAGGAGGAGAAGTCTCTCAAAATCCATGCTTCCTTATCCTCTCTGGTAGAGATAGAGTAATAATCCCTCCAGAGACTTCTAAAATCTTTGATGAAGAAGTCAGGGCCGGGCTCCTTGCCCTTCTCCCGGGCAATGGAGAATAGATAATCAAGGCATTTGTCCAGCAACAATGCCGGACTATTGACCTCTCTTTTTTTACGCTGCTGATAATCGATCAGCAAAAACTTCCACCTGCTGTTAATAACACCCTGGATTAACCCCAGGTAGTCCTTTACATCCCGTTCTATATGCTGAGACAGAAACTTTTCCAGCAGCAGATAATCATCGTGGTTATCCAAAAGCCTCCTAAAGACCTCTTCGATCAGCTCCCTGTTCTCTCCATCCTCAATAACCTGATAGTCGTAAACCCCCAGATAGGGAGCGATGGTCTCTTTAAAGATGCGGTTGATAAAGCTATCGATGGTATTGATCTTAATCTGATCCTTACTGATCAGCATCTCATGCTGAATATCTTTTAAAAAGGAGTGAGAAAGGTCAGGCTGCTCATAGATCTCCTTAAGGCTGGAAAAGACCTCACCCCCCTCTCCCTCCTCGATGAGATTCTCCAGGTGTTGAAAAATCGAATCCCTGATCTCTGCCGTTGCACGGCGAGTAAAGGTCATAACGGCAATCCTGCGAAAATCTATTCCCCTTAGCAGTGCTGCCACATACTCCAGTGAGAGACGATAGGTCTTACCGGTACCGGCACCTGCCTTCAAGACTTTAATCACTCTCTTTCACCACCTGACAGAGATCCTGGTAGTCGCAATACCTGCAGCCAGAATGGGGCCTGCATTCATAGTAACCCAGATTGATCAGCTCCTCCATATTCTCCACCAGGCTGGTGGCCAGATCCTGCTCAGAACCGCTGGACTTTCCTTCAATCTTCTCCTTGAAGACATGATAAAAGAGTTTATCAAGTTCTCTCTCCGGCGGAGGATCATAGAGCAGGGAATAAAAATCAAGCTGCTCCCCATCACTGCTGCCTGTTTTAAAGTCAACCAAAAAGAGTCGGTTCTCTGACTCCAGCACCAGATCGATACGGCCAGTTAGCCGCAGTAAGACCTGTCCGTCAGTGATATTTTTACCACCGAAGGGAGGACTCCACTCAGTTGTCAGGGAGTAGTCATCCCTGCCCAGCCTGTATTGCATTCTTTCTATAAAGTATAAGAGTGACTCTATTACCCTGGGCATTAACAGCTTGTGGTAGTATTTTATATAATCCTGAGAGATCCTCAGCCGGTTGGCATCAATTATTTCCGCCACCATCTCCTCCAGCAGCCCATTATCCTGGAACTTCTCAGGCCTTTGAAAGAGATCCCAGCCCCCTCTCTTGATGTTTTCTTCAAAGAAGGAGTGGACCATAATACCCAGTACCCTGGGACTTAAGCCCTCCAGGGGGACCATTCTTTCCCCTTCCAGCCCGGCTATATACTGAAGATAAAAGGAGTAGGGACAGCTGCTCAGGATCTGATATTTGTAATAGCCAAGCCTTAAACCGGTGGAGGGGATATCGCCCTCCTGTAAGGGCATTAGCTTCTCATCCCCTGACATCGGGGACAGGCTGGGACTTCTGGCAGTGGAAAGGAGGGAAGGTACAGCCTGGATTAAATCTGACCCCTCTACCGGAGCCCTGTTCAGGCTCAGTCCATACTTCAATCTCAACTGTTCGACAAAGGAACTGATGGTGGTGTTCTGTTCCCTGTTTCTCAGGCTGAAGATGGTAACCCGGCTGCTGTTTAACAGATGACGGAAAAAGAGGTATTTCTCCTGCAGTATCTTCTGGCTGGCAGTAAAAAGGCCCAGTTCCTGTCGCTGTTTTTCAGTAAAGAGGGAGCCTTCTCCCGACTCTGAGGGAATCATCCCCTGAGAGACATTGAGCATAATGGTCCACTGCCCCGGGGTATGAGCAGCAGAGAGCAAATCTTCCATCCTGGCTGCAGGCTCCTGCCCCTCATTGACCATCTGCACCCGCTTGAACTGCAGGTATCTGAGGATGAAGAGCAACAGCCCGGTGGGGGGGTGTATAAAATACCGATCCCAGGAGGAGACAATTCCCAGCTCGGCCAGGGTACCCAGCTCGGCCAGCCCATCATAGAGCTTTTCCGCCTGGTCATGATACTGACCACAGTTGAGCCTCTGCCAGTCCAGCTGCTGCAGAAAGAGACAGTAGTCGGATAGGCTGTTAAGAGAACTCATCTTCTCAAGGTCATGGAATAAGGCCCCTAGCGAAGGCCCCTCTTTATCCAGCAGCTGGGGGGTAAAATAAAGATAATCCCGGTCTGCCAGTTCCTTTAATGCAGTCATCAGTCCCTCAGCAAGAGAGTAATAGGATCTAAATCCCTCCTGGTAGCAGGCTGCCATCATTTCCTTCAGGCCAACTATTAATTCCTCCTCCCGCCAGTAGGAGGAGGAGAGCAGGTTATAGAGGGCCTCTAAAAAATGATAATAGGGGGTCTCCTGAAAGGAATACTCCCTGTTAAAGGATACCTGCTGGGGTGATAGAAGCTGGCGATAATTACTTTCCGAAAGATCAGCATCAAGAATAAATGGGGATTGCTCTTCCTCTTCCATCAAAACCAGCAGGTTGATCAGCTGTAGCATTGGCTCCTCGGTATGATAGAGCTCAACCTCTACTGGCAGCTTCTCAGGCAGGGTAATTTTTTCCAGCTGCAGCTGCTCTTCATCAAAATCACCCTGAAAGAGCTGTAAAAAGAGAGTAATTTCCTTTCCCTCCTCCTCTAGGCGCTTGAGAAGATTCTGCTCCCGGGGGGTAAAGTACAGAATGTTAACCAGGACCAGGCCCTGATACTCCTCGAAAAGCAGTGAATTAAAGTTGTGGTCATTAAGATCTAAACTCTGATCGCTAAAGCCCAGTTCCTTTATCCTGTGCCGGTACTTCCAACTGAGCCGGGAAAAGAGCTGATGCCTTTCCTGTTGCCAGGCCCTAAGCCCCTCCACTTCCTCCAGGCAGTATTCCTGCCACAGCTCTAAGAAGTCAAAAAAACGGGAGGAAAAATCAATAAAAT
>CAZXKH010000136.1:0-5760 GCA_964641385.1 uncultured Clostridia bacterium
GTTTCTTTTAGGAATCCTCGTTCGTGACGTAAGGAACGGGCGGGGAGGATGTCAATGAGTATCCTTCACCTCTCCATCCTGCAGTAATCTTCTTTATTCCAATTATTAGTTTTGGTATCTTAAAGCTGCTAAACCCCATTGTGCTCTATTATTCACGAAAAATGGAGAGGGACTGTGATGATTATGCATTGAAACTGGCCTCCAAACCAAAGGCTCTGATCAGTTCCTTGCAAAAATTGGCCGACGACAACCTGGTTGAGTATTACCCTCCAGCCTGGCATCTTTATCTCTTTGCTGACCATCCACCCATTGGAGAGCGGATAGAAAGAGCCAGGGAATTCATGGAGGCCATCAATTATGGCGATCCTCTATGAGAGCCATAGCTCTCTTTATTGCTTCAGAGGGTGATGAAACTTTAATGATGGCTGAACCCCTTCCATCTTTGCCTGGAAGCTCCCAGCTATCAAGCCCAATAACCGGCTTCCCCATCTTTAAGCAAAACCCTATTTCTGAAAGAGTTCCATAACCACCCCCCACAGCAATTACTGCATCACAAGCCCTGGCAATAACAGCGTTACGAGCCTCTCCCAGCCCGGTGGCCAGAGCCAGAGAAAGAAAGGAATTACCACCCCTCTTATCTTCACCGGGCAGTAACCCCACCACCATTCCTCCTGCCCTGCTGGCGCCACGTGCAGCTGCCTCCATCACTCCTCCCCGGCCACCACAGATAAGAACTGCACCAGCCTGAGCAAGATAAAAACCTACTTCAGCAGCCATTTCATCCAGTTTCTGTGAAGAAGAGGCGGAACCAATTACCCCCAGGTAGGGAAGGTTCCTTCCTGATGGTAAAAGACTTTCCCTTTCCTTTATAAACTCCTGAGCTGTCAAGGTATTAATTCCATGCTGACCAAGCCTGGCAGTGGTAACCCCTTCTCCCTTTATTCTACGACCGGTAAAACTCCCATCACAGATGGTATCACTGGCACAGGAAGGGCTACGAGACTTAAGAACAGCATCCTTAATCCCAGCCTGTAATGCAATCTTCAGTGTCTCATCAGCACCTCTGATAAAGGCCTCAGTCACATCATCTCCCCGGTCAGTCTTCACAAGGGCCTTACCCGATAAGACATCCCCTCCATCTCCACCATCAATCTCTGCCGGTGGTCGTGGAGTTGATAAGCCTCCCAGCTGCTCTGGACAGATGGGGATAACCCTCCTTTGCTGGAGCAGCTTAATTAGCTGATCATTTTTATTGCTGCTCCCATTATACTTACAGTTTAACCCCACCAGACAGGCACTTACAAGCAACATTTATTAATCCTCCCCGTAGAAGAATCCATTAATAGATACTCGGAAGACAGCTACCGCTGCAGAAGTATAGAAAAGACCCGAATAACCAAAGCTGAGATAAACAACCCCCAGTAAGGGAGGAGCCAGGCTCATACCAATATACTTCATGGTATTAAAAAGCGATATTACAGAACCTGTCAGCTCAACAGGAGCAACTACCGTAGCCCTGTTATAGATAGCAGGCTGTGTAAAACCCATTCCCAGACCAAAAATTATTAGGCTTAGAACAATACCCTGACCTGTACTCCACCTGGGAATAAGAAAAAGTCCCAGGCCCAGAAGCAATAAACCAATTCTGGCAGTATTACGCCAGCCCAAGAGTGCATTAATGCTTCTGGCTCTGGTGGCAACCAGTGCCGCCAGTAATCCCTGAATGGACAAAGCCAGCCCGGCAATTAAAGTTGTTAGACCATGCACCTGAACAAGATATACTGGAATAAAGGTAACTACAGTATAAAGCAAAAAAAATAGAGTAAGGGAATGTAAAAAAACCTCTCTAATAGTAGACAGTTTAATTGCCTGTCCCAAAGAAGTAAGATAAACCCTGATCATGTTAAGGGATAACCCTTCTATTTCCCGCTCTGAACTGCTCTCCTCAACAAAAAAATAAAAGAATAATGCCAGTAATAGAGATAAACTATAGACCAAAAATGGAAACTGCCAGGCACGAACAGCAAGGAGACCACCTAAAAGCGGTAGAATTACTGCACTGGCAGAAATACTGCCACTTAAATATCCTATCCTGCGTAGTCGTTCCTGCCCCTGATGACAGTCACTGATAATGGTCATTGCCACCGGAATTAATCCTGCAATACCCATCCCCTGCACAAATCTAAAAACTAGCAGCAGAGAAAAACTGGGGGCAAGTGTACAGAGTAAACCAAAGATACCGTCAATAATTAAGCACAGAATCCCCATCCTCCGACGACCCCAGATATCAATGAAAAGCCCGATGAAAGGCAAAGTTATTGCTGCTGCCAGGGTATAGACACTGAGCACCAGACCTACTCTATCCTCTCCGATCCCAAAGGGTTCCAGTAAGGAAGGTAATGCAGGGGCAATTATTGCCCCACCCATTACACCCATGGCCCCCATCAAAAGCAAGACAAAAAAGCTGGGCTGTAGATTATTATTCTTCTTTTTCAACTGTTTCTTCTGTCTCCTCACTCTCATCTATCCCACTGGATGATTTTCTCAGCTCATTAATTCCTTTACCTATTGTTTTACCCAGCTCAGGCAGGCGCCGGGGACCAAATATGATCAACACAATTACCAGTATAATTATCAATTCCGTAGGTCCCAGTCCAAACATCTTCAATCACCACCTTCCTCCATAACTCCTTCTTCTTAAGTATATCACGTTTTAGGGACTCTATCAAAAAAAGTACACAGCTAACCTGGTGGAGCAAGTCAAAATTTTAAAACATAGCAGCAAAATGCCCTTTGACCTGGAGAGGTATCAGTATAAAATTAGGATTGGTAAAAGGGGTCCCTTAAAACCAGCTATACTCTAAATTAATTTCTACCTTCTAATAAGGAGGAATATTAACCCCATTGTTGAAATAAAATATTAGACGTTATGTTATAAATATCAGGACGGTGATTAATAATGAAACTGAGAGTAAAAATCTGGGTAACTGCAAACAATCAACCGATTATTGGCGAGGGAGGAGCAAGGCTGATGCAGCTGGTAAAAAAGTATGGTTCCATCTCCAGAGCAGCTGAAGAAATGGCCATGTCCTATAGAACAGCCTGGGGAAGGCTAAAAGAAATTGAAAAAAGACTGGGCAAACCAGTAGTTATTAGCAAAGCTGGGGGAGGAGAGGGTGGAAGAAGCAGACTTACTTCCAATGGTATCTGGCTGCTTGAACAATACTTGGAGCTGGATAAAAGAATTAATAAATCAGCCCAGAATATTTTTGAAGAACTCTTTAAATAAAAGAATTATAATTCAAAAAGGAGAGGGATTTCTTTGGACTTTATCATAGAGTCTCTTAGCAGAGCCCTGCAGATGATCATCCAGCTGGATGGAGAAACCCTAACCATAGTATTTAGATCACTGGCAATATCTACTACCTCCACCCTGTTAACCACTATCCTGGCCATTCCAATAGCCCTAATACTGACCTTCAGCAACTTCAAAGGAAAGCCGCTGGTCTTAAGTATTATGAATACCCTGCTCTCCCTGCCAACTGTAATTATTGGTCTTTTCATTTTTTCTGTCTTCTCCCGCAGAGGCCCACTGGGATCCCTGGAGCTTCTATTTACCTGGAAGGCAATTGTCCTGGGTCAGATGATACTAATCTTTCCGATCATCACCACCCTGATCTATAACTCACTACAGCATTTCAAAGAACAGGTTATGCAGACCTGCCTCTCTTTGGGGGCCACCTATCTTCAGGGAGCTCTTATGCTGTTACGAGAAGGGAGATATGCGGTTATTGGTGCCATAATCACTGGCTTTGGCAGGGTTATTGGTGAAATAGGAATCTCGATGATGGTGGGAGGAAATATCAGCGGAGCCACCAGAACAATTACCACTACCATTGCTCTGGAAACTGGCAAGGGGAGATTTGCTCTGGGTATGGCCCTGGGAATTATTCTACTCTTTACTTCATTTTTACTTAACCTGATCCTTCATCTATTCCAAAGAAAAGGGAGTTAAATTAATGAATGCTTCTCTCTTTCGACTGCAGAATGCTACCAAATACTATGATAGAGAACAGGCTCTAAATATTGATCACCTGGAGATCAAAAACAAGACTACCACAGTTATTATGGGGCCTAATGGGGCCGGGAAGACTACCCTGCTCAGAATCCTGAGTTTAATAGAAGATCTTACCTCAGGCCATCTTTGCCTTGAAGAAAGGGATATGACAGCAACCTTACACACTGAAAGGGGTTTAAAGTGGAGACGCAGGATGGCCACTATCTGGCAAAACCCGTATCTCTTCCAGTCAACCACCTTTAACAATATTGCAATGGGCCTTAAGTTCAGGGAGCTTGCTGGCGATCAGATCAAAAAAAAGGTGATGAATATTTCCACTGCACTTGGAATTGAAGATCTGCTTTCTCTACCCGCACCAAAGCTTTCAGGTGGTGAAAAACAACGGGTATCCATTGCCAGAGCCCTGATCACTGAGCCAGAAATCCTCTTTGTAGATGAAATCCTGCTCAGCCTTGATACAGAGGGCAAAGAACTGGTAATGGAACTTCTTTACCAGGAGAAGAATAAAGAAACTACAATTATACTTATTACCCATGATCTCCAGCCAGCAAAAAGGCTGGGTGACCGCTTTCTTGTCCTGGAGAAGGGAAGACTTGTAGCTGATGAAAATTCATTGCACAAATTAGATTCTGGGAAGGGAATGAATCTCCAGTATGGTATCTCACAGACATAAAGGATTACTTCTGCTCATTATGATCATAATCATGGTCATAAGCTATCAATACATTCAGCCCGGAGAAGATAATCATAATGACCGTATCATTCTAGCCACAACCACCAGCCTTGATAATTCAGGCCATTTACATGAAATTCTCCCTCCCTTTATAGAAGAAAATCAAATTAGAGTAGATGTTGTGTCTGTTGGTACAGGCAAGGCGCTGGAGCTGGGAAGACAGGGGGATGTAGATCTAATCATGGTCCACTCACCTCAGGCAGAAAAAGAGTTTATTGATCAGGGTTATGGCAACAATAGATACACCCCTTTTTACAATTATTATCTTTTGCTGGGACCACCCTCCGATCCGGCGGGGGTGGAGGGAACAGATATTTTAACTGCACTGTCATCTATCTATCAAAGGAAGGCATCTTTTACCTCCAGGGGGGATGAATCCGGAACACACCTCAAGGAGAAGGAACTATGGGAGAAAAGCGGAGTTACAGCAAACAACTGGAGTCCTGACTGGTATTATTCTACCGGGCAGGGAATGGGGGCCACCCTCAATATAGCCAGTGAAAAGAAAAGCTATACCCTTTGCGATCAGGCTACCTATCTAACATACAAACAAGAGCTTTCCCTAAAGCCTTTGATCGAAGAGAAAAACAGGCTACTGAGAAACCCTTACAGCCTCATTACTGTCAATCCAGAGATGCATCCCCATCTAAATTATTATCAAGCAAAAAAACTAACCGAGCACATACTCTCAGAGGAAACAAGCCGCCTTATCGAAGATTATACTCATGAAGGAGAGCCTTTATTCTATCTGAAGGAAAAAGCAGGGAATTATTAAGATTTAATACGCAAAAACAGGCACATTATTCTCCAGATAAAGATTATTCCTTGATCAATAACTTTGACTGAAAAAATATGCTGTGTTAAACTATGATCAAGATATGGATTATAGTTAAGTATTTTCTTTAAAATACCCTATAAATATTTCTCTCTATTATTTTTAAACACTGTA
>CAZXKH010000137.1:0-5759 GCA_964641385.1 uncultured Clostridia bacterium
AGAGCGGCCGCCAGACCTGCAATGGCCGGGACGTTTTCGGTTCCAGAACGCAGCCCGCCCTCCTGGCCACCTCCCTGCAGGAGTGGTTTTAGGCCCACTCCATGGCGGCAGAATAAAGCCCCCACTCCCTTGGGGGCGTTGATTTTATGACCACTAATGGAGATTAGATCAGCTTCAATTCTTTCCCTCTGGTAGGGAACTCTGAGAAAGGATTGTACCAGATCGGTGTGCAGCAGGGCCCGGGGTGCATACTTTTGTTTCAGAGCCGAAATCTCTTCTAAGGGCTGGATGGTTCCAGTCTCATTGTTGACATGCATAATGCTAATCAGCATGGTTTCCTGCTGCAGGGCTTTTTCCAGGGCTTTAAGGTCCACCAGCCCCTGATCATCAACGGGGAGGTAGAGAGTCTGCCAGCCCTCTTTCTCCAGCTCTCTGCAGACCTCCAGCACTGAGGGGTGTTCAATACTGGAGGTGATAATCTGTCCCCGGCTGGTTGATCTCTGACCGGCTATTCCCTTCAGGGCCAGGTTGTTGGCCTCTGTACCTCCAGAGGTAAAGACAATCTCAGCCTTCTCTGCCCCCAGTCTTTCTGCAATTAACTCTCGGCAGTCCTCGATTATCCTTTCCGCCTCCATCCCCCTTCGGTGCAGGGAGGAGGGGTTCCCATATTCAAGGTTCAGGGCTTTTTTCATCCGGGAGCTGACCTCCGGGAAGGGCCTGGTGGTGGCACTGTTGTCTAAATAAACCTCCATCTAAAAACCTCCCTTAACCTTACAATTCCTAATATCATCAAGTTTATCAGAATTATCATCTCAGATCAAGAAGCGGAAAAATTCACTTTGTAGTGCATAATCTCTTTATCTTTGGTAAAGATATTGCTAGGAAAGGGAGGTGAATAAAGATGGTGCAACCACAGATGCAGCAATGTGTAAGCCAGGGCTTTCAGCTGGCCAACCAGATCAGGGTCATCGCCAATGGTGTGGATGATCTGGCCGGCAGATACGCCCTAACTGAGGCCGCCCGTCATGTGGAGGAGGGCATTCGCGAGTGTAATACAGCCAGGATGATGCTTGGTGGTCAGAACTATACCCCATACTTTTAAAAAGGAGGTCAAGAATATGCATCACTATGGTATTCAGGAATGTATAAAGGGCTGTCAGCAGACCATTAATCAGTTGAGCAGTGTGGCCAGCCATTCTCCAAGCCCTCAGGTTCAGAGCAAGCTCTCTGAAGCCATTCACCATCTGCGTCATTCCATGGAGGACTGCAACTTCGCAATGCAGAGAATAAACCGTCAGCATACTCCAGTTTCTCAGCAGCAGGGACAGTTCTGGTGGACTGCTCAGCAGCAGCCCTTTCAGTTTCAGCAGACAACACCTTTCACCAGCACCCTTCACAGTCAACAATCACCTGTTTTAAGCTGAATAGCTGCCAACCCTGAGAGATAACAGGGTTCGATATTAAGCCGTATAACTGGCCTGCAGCCGGTTATACGGTGTTCCTTTAGAACAGGATCAAGCTGATATCAGGTAGAGATCTTAAACTCCCAGGCACAGTAATACTCATCAGGGGTGGGATCAGGGGGGCAGCTCAGACAGCTGGTCTCAATTCTATCATCGATGGTGGCAGCAAAACCAGAGTACTCCACCTGACCGATACTCTTGCAGGGGAAGAGATCCATCTTCTTTCTTTTTCTTGCCTGCTGGACACGGCAGTTATTCATCTTAAAGATCAGTCTATCCTCGCCCTTTCTCTCCATTGACTGTTCATTGACCAGGGCATAGAGACGGAAATTAAGGGATTTCTCCAGGGCATCAAGGCCTCCACCCTCCTCTAAGCCCAGAAACTTCATAATCCGTCTGGCCTCCAGCACAGTAAAGTTCTTCCATGCCTGTCGGTCAATCTCCATGGCCTTCTCCATCCCATCACTTCTTTCCAGGGCCTGAAACCAGAGTCCATCATGGGCCAGCCAGCGCTTGGAGAAGTCGGTTAAAAGCTCCAGCAGCTCCTCTCGATCAAGGTCTTCAATTTTCATAGGCTTACCTCCTTCCTGGTGGTATTTATTATTTCTGGCTCTAAAGGGCAGATCCCTTTCTCCGCTTCATTTTTTTGCAGGGAGTAGGCCTCTTTATGCAGAATAATGTATTAGGAGAATTGACCGGGAGGTTAACTCTTCCTGGCTTAGATTTTATTGCCCCACTCTTTAACTGTGATGGGGAAAAGCATAATCCTGTATAACCAGACTCTCAGAGAAAGGAGTATTAAAACTTGAGGAAAATAGTTATCGCCTCTGATTCATTTAAAGAATCCCTTTCTTCCATGGAGGTGGCCCATCACCTGGAGGCAGGTATTAGGAGCCATCTGCCGGAGGTAGAGATCAGCAGGGTGCCCATGGCCGACGGTGGGGAGGGAACCCTGCAGGCCCTGGTGGATGCCACCGGTGGGAGGATCTGTCACAGCGAGGTTCATGATCCCCTGGGCCGGAAGCTGGAGGCTCCCTTTGGTCTGCTGGGAGATGGAAAGAGGGCTGTTATTGAGATGGCAGCTGCCTCAGGTCTACCCCTCCTTGCCCCTGAGGAGCGAAATCCTCTGCTGACCACCACCTATGGTACAGGAGAGCTAATTGCTGCTGCCCTTGATCAGGGCTGTGAGAGTATGATGATCGGTATTGGGGGTAGTGCCACCTCTGATGGTGGAGCCGGTATGTTTCAGGCCCTTGGTGGCAGCCTGCTGGACGAGAGAGGAGAGGAGCTGGGATTTGGTGCTCGGGAGCTTTTATCACTGGACCGTATAGACTGCAGTGGCCTTGATCCCAGGGTCAAGGAGACAGAATTTCTGGTGGCCTCAGATGTTACCAACCCCCTGCTGGGACCCAGGGGAGCTGCCAGGGTCTATGGTCCACAGAAGGGCGCCAGCCCGGAGATGGTTGAAGAGCTGGAGAAGGCTCTTAAAGTCTTTGCCTCTCAGATACAGAAAGACCTGGGCCGGCAGGTGAAGGATCTGGAGGGTGCCGGTGCTGCCGGTGGACTGGGGGCAGGCCTGATGGCCTTTTTGGAGGCTGAACTCAAGCCCGGTATCGAGCTGATTATAGAAGCCAATGGACTTAAGGAGGAGCTGAAGGGTGCAGAGCTGGTGATTACCGGAGAGGGAAAGATCGATTCTCAAACACCTGAGGGCAAGGTGCCGCTGGGAGTTGCTGCTGCAGCTCAGAGGGAGGGAGTCCCGGTGGTGGCTGTCTGTGGCAGCTTTATCTCAGGGGGTGAGGCTGTTTACCAGCAGGGTATTCAGGCCGTCTTCAGTATTATCGACCGTCCTCTTTCACTGCCCGAGGCCCTGGATGAGGCTCCGGAGATGCTCCAGAGAACCGGTCGGGCTTTGATTGGCTTAATAACCATGGCTGAAGGAGGTTTTATAGATGAAGGAGATTAATATCCCACCTGCCACCGCTATTGGCAGCCTGCCCATCAATGATGATCAGCAGGCACTTAAGCTGGTTTTTAAGCATCTTCCAGGCTTTCCACACTGGCCACAGCAACCCCGCCTGGGGCCAAAGGCCGGGATGATCGACCAGTTTGTTCATCCCCTGCTGAAGATGGGTCTGATTAAAGACAGGGGTCACAACAGTTACTACTTTCCCACTGAAGCCCCGGAATGGGAGGAGAGAATGCTCTCCTTTTTCAACCTCTACCTCAGCTTAGAAGAGGGAGAGGAGGAAGTACTGGAAAACTTTTCTCTGCCAGAACAATACTTTCCCGGCTTTTATAGCTTTATGGAGGAGATGAAGGCCAGAGCCCCTGATAAAGCCCAGGTGGTCAAGGGTCAGGTTACAGGCCCCCTGGCAGTGGGGATCCAGCTTAAAGATGAGCAGGGTAGGGATGCCTATTATCATCCACAGCTTAGGGAGGTTATAGTCAAGACTGTCTGTCTGCAGGCCCGATGGCAGGCCTTCAGGCTTTCAGAACTAGGGCTCCCTGTCCTGATTAATATCGATGATCCCGGTATCTCCACCTTTGGGTCCTCCACCTATATTACGATCAGCAGGGAGGATATTCAGAGCTCCCTGCAGGAAGTTATTGACCATCTACACCAGCAGCAGGCTCTGGCTGGACTGCATTCCTGTGCCGGAGCTGACTGGTCAATACCCCTTGAGCTTAACCTGGATCTATTAAGCTTTGATGCTTACGGGTACTTTAATTCCCTTATTGGTTATCCGGAAGAGATTAATCAATTCTTAAAAGAGGGTGGCTACCTGGCCTGGGGAATTGTACCCAGCTCCCAGGAGGCAATGGATTTCTCTTCCCAGCAGCTTTTTGAACTGCTGCTGGAAAGGATGGAGATTCTGGTCTCAAAGGGGGTTGATGAGGACCGACTCTGGCAACAGATGGTTATTACCCCCAGCTGTGGTGCCGGTACCCTGCCGGAGGAGACAGCGGCCAGGATCTATGGTTTAACAGCAGAACTACGAGAAATATTTATTGATAAAAGAGCAAGCAGAGGAGGAAGAGAACAAGGATGCCAGCCAATCTAACCCCCCAGTATTATGAGGCCAAGGAGAAACTGGAGCAGGCCACCAGCGCTCAGGATAAGATAGCAGCTTTAGAAGAGATGCTGGCGGTAATACCCAAGCATAAGGGGACTGATAAACTGCAGGCCAATCTAAGAAAAAGGCTCTCCCAGGTAAAGAAGGAGGGAGATAAAAAGAAGGGCGGCAGTCGTCAGGACGATCCCTTTGTGGTGGAAAAACAGGGAGCAGGACAGGTGGTGCTGGTTGGTCTGCCCAACAGTGGTAAATCATCACTGGTCAAGTCCCTGACCAATGCCAAAGTTAAGGTGGCTTCCTATCCCTATACAACCCCACTGCCTCAGCCGGGGATGATGCCCTATCAGGATATTCTGATCCAGCTGCTGGATATTCCACCCCTGACCTCAGAAGAGCCCTCAGGGCCCCTGGTGGGAACTCTCTACCGGGCTGATTTTTTGCTGCTGGTTATCGATCTCCATGCCAATAACTGTGTCGATCAGCTGCAGATACTGCTGGAACATCTGGGGGAACGAGGTCTTTTACAGGAGAAGGAGGCACTGGTGGCAGGGAATAAATGTGATCTGCCAGGAACGGATGAACACATAGAGATCATAGAAGAGCTGATTTCAGAGGCCCCGGATCTGCTTCCGGTCTCGGCCACTGAGGGTGAGAACCTTAACCAGCTGAAAGAGAGAATCTTTCAGGGTCTTAATATTATCCGCATTTACAGCAAGGCACCGGGTAAGGAACCGGACTATGAGACTCCCTTTACCATGAAAGAGGGCAGTACGGTAATGGATTTTGCTGCCAGTGTACATAAAGACTTTAAAGATCAGATGAAGAGTGCCAGGGTCTGGGGTTCCTCCCGCTTTGATGGTCAGGCAGTTGCTCAGGATTATCTGCTGGCAGATGGGGATGTGGTGGAGCTTAAGCTCTAACCCCTTCCCGTGATCACCAGTTCTTAACAGGGGTGAAAAAATGAAAAAGAATAACAGGGATCGGACTGAAGCAGTGGTCTCTCTTAACCAGCTGGAGGTAATGCAGCTGGAAATGATACTTAATGAAGAGGATGCCGGAGAGGCCCTTGTCTTTCTAAGGGACAACATTTATGCCAAGTTTAAAGAGGGAAAACGCTCCCGCGAAATTCACCAGCGGATGGTGGATACTCAGACTGAATGGAGGGAGGGTCTCTTCGAGGATGATCCCTTCTCCGGACAAAAGAAGGAGAAGGAATAGA
>CAZXKH010000138.1:0-2513 GCA_964641385.1 uncultured Clostridia bacterium
ATTCCCTCTTACCCTCCCTCGATAATTATTTTTAGTCTGTCTTCGATATTATATTCCAGATAAATACTTTAATATTTTCCCTTAATATAAAATATTTAATAATTTTTGTAAAAATATTTATAGCAATACATGGTGCTTTTTGGCAGTAGGCTGGAAAGACAAAAGCTGACAACTTCCCCTGGCTTTCAGGCAAATCCTGTCAGGCAAGTGCCGCTGCCAATGAGCTCCTCATTGGTGGCATACTTGTGCTCCCCGTAAGCATCATCGATAGGAGTAGACCAGCTCCTCTTTTATAGCTGCAACACCGGAGGTGAGCATCTCCTCTCGGCCCTTCCTGCTCCTAAACCAAAGTCCTTGGGAGGGGACGGTCAGGCAGTCGTGGCAGACATCCTCCACACCAGTGACACCATGATAGGAGCTGCCCCCGTACTCCTCTACCCTACAGTTGTGGCGCTCTAACATCTCAGGCCAGGGCTCCTTCCAGGCCTGAGCCAGGCAGCCAGTAAATCTCTTCTGTTCTTTTTTCTTTTAAAGGTATGAATGATGGTCAAGTCCTGCTCCGGATTCAGTCGGTACCGTGGAAATAACCCCCGCCATGTTTCACTATTACCTCCTCCCGAGGCCCAGACTCCTGTCGAAGGCCTCCTCAACTGCCTGGAATTTGATGGTCCGGCCCTCCGGTTTCTGCAGCTCTTACTCCTTTAGCCACATGCTCTGAGGAAGCTTCTGCTGTTTCCTTTTAAGCTCTGTCTTCTCCAGTCAGCCCGGAGGCTTTAAAATCTTATAACATCACTGTAAAGGGACCAGCCCCTGATACGGGCACGCTTTAGGATCTCAATCATGGCCCCTGGATGTACTGATGAGTGGAGGAGCAGACAGTCTGGGCTTTAATACCCTGGCTGGACATGGTCTGGCCTATAGTTGTATCAAAGATCTCCTGCTTTATATCGTCGATCCTCTCCAGACGCAGGCGGTGGGGATCAGTTTTCTTTTAAAGAGATGGATCTGGCCCTCAGGAATGTGATGTAAACGTGGTTAATGACCATAGACTCTTTTTGTTGGGGTCGGTTCTAATAATTCACCCTGGGGCCAGTCCCGCCTCCGGTCCCAATATCTACTCCGGGCATTAAGATCCTTTCCGTACGAGAAATATTGGAACTCATTTGATAATGACCCAAAAACTATAATTCGGTTGTAAGCCCAGCATGGAAGTATTGGCGGCAAAAATGTATATTTGGAAACAAATCATTAAATGTAAAGCTTGTCATTGCAGGCTGTTGCACAGCGAACTCTATTGATTCATATATTTTGTTGTTTATTCATTAAAATATATTTTCTCATTGATTAAGATGGTGCCCTATATTAATAGTCATAAAACATTTTGAAATTATTACTAAATTAGCATAATTACTTGATAAATGAAGCAATATGTAATATAATGTAATCAATTAAGAAAGAGTAAAAAATAATTATTACAGGAATAAAAGTTATATTATTTATGGATTAATGTATACCTATTAATTTATCGCTGCTGTAATAAATATTTACAATGGGTATATTTAGCATATGCGATAACTGTTGGTAAAATTACAATAATAATTATCAAAAAGGAGTTAAAATCTATGAATTCAAACAGGAATCCTAATTATTTGCTGATATTTGTTTTATCCATAATACTGGTGGGCACCATAAGTGGATGCGATTCATTTAATGAATTAGATTATGAGGAGAAAGAAAGTGGAAAACTGTTAATCGAAAGCATTTTAGGGGATGAGGATATCCTTTTACACACTGTAGAGTTTACCATAGTCCAGGGTGAACAATCTTTTACCACGACAGTTGTTATTGCCGAGCTGGATGATGAAGAGGATGAAATTGTAGCAGTCTTTGAAGAACTTGAAGCAGGAGATTGGGAGATAGAAGCAGTTGGTATAGATGATAAGGGAGAAGAGATTGCTGCTGGCAGTAGTAATGGGACCGTGATTATAGGGGAGGATACAGAGGTTAATGTAATTCTTGAAAGGATAGAATTGATAGGTGAAGAGAAGGGCAAGCTGGCTATCGAATGTATTCCTGATGATGAAAGTATTATTTTCGAGAAGGTAATAGTTACAATAACTATGAATGATCATTCCAAAACCCGGACAATAATTATTGCCGAGCTGGATGATGAAGAGGAAGAGGAAGAGGATGAGATTGTAGCAGTCTTTGAAGAACTTGAAGCAGGAGACTGGGAGATAGAAGCAGTTGGTATTGATGCTGAAGGTATAGAAATTGCTGATGGAAGTGGAGATGTGATTATATCTACCGGGGAAACAACAGAGGATGAAGTAATTCTTTATCTCTTACCGGTAGTAGAGATCTGGTCTTATGAAGGCCATACCAGTATGATAGATGGTCTGGCAGTGGATGGCAACGGCAATACCTACAGCACAGCTGGTCATACTGTCAAAAAGGTATCTTCTGAGGGAGAAGAGTTATGGTCCTTTACTGGTCATTCCAACTATGTTATT
>CAZXKH010000138.1:2523-5754 GCA_964641385.1 uncultured Clostridia bacterium
AGTGGATGGTGAGGGAAATGCATACAGTGCCAGTTATGATCGGACTGTTAGAAAGATAAGCCCTGAAGGTAAAGAGGAGTGGTGCTTTGATGGACATGAGAGTAATGTTTATGGAGTAGCTGTTGATAATGATGGCCATGTTTACAGTGGAAGTGGAATGAAAAAAGATTATGATAATAGTTGTATAGATTGTAAAGTAAGGAAGATATCTCCTGATGGCGAAGAAGAGGTATGGGCCTATGAGGGTCATACTGATATTATCTTTAGTGTAGCAGTTGATGAAAAGGGTAATGTATACAGTGCCAGTGATGATAAGACTGTAAGGAAATTATCTGCTGATGGTGAAGTGAAATGGATATTTGAGGGCCATTCTTGTATCGTCAGGGGTCTGGCCGTTGACCATGAGGGCTATGTTTACAGCTCAGGTAACGATAAGACAGTAAAGAAGATAAACCCTGAAGGTAAAGAGGTATGGTCCTTTGAGGGCCATACAGCGGTTGTGTATGGTGTGGCCGTTGATGATGATGGCTATATCTACAGTGCAGGCTTTGATAATACTGTCCGGAAGATAAGCCCTGAAGGTAAAGAGGAGTGGTGCTTTGATGGCCATACAGGTGGAGTAAGAGTTGTGGCTATTGATGATGATGGTTATATCTACAGTGCAGGCTATGATCAGACTATAAAAAAGCTAAAGGAGCAGTAATAATCTACTGCAGTCCCTGGTCCTTAAAAATAGATTAATTATTTTAGGGTTTCTCATCTTCAGTGAGGAACCCTTTTTGATTTGAATGCTATCATAATGGCTCTAATGAATTAAATTATCTCTCTTTTTCCAGGATAAGGTCCTGGTTGCAAACTTAAAATAATTTCTATAAGTTTATTAGCTGACATAACCAACATCCTCGACAAAAAGCCTGAAGAAGTTTGAAGACAGGGGAATGGAGGCAAAAGCCCTGGCATGCTGAGAGGGCAATATGGAATCTTCTTAAAAGGGAGATGTGAAGACTTAGTTAAACACCTTGTTGAAAGGATAAAAATGTGCATTAAAACCTATCTGGAAGACAGGAAGGCTCAAAAAGATCAGAATAAAACAAGGCCCAGCTGCTCTAATAAAGCAGCTGGGACTTGTTTCACTACTTACCACATGGCCCTAATAAGAGGAGTTAAATACACATCTGTGTGACACAGAGAATAGATATCTTACTCCCTGTATAGGGCAAAAGCTGATAGGTGACTTACATACAGTTTGAAGATGGGACTCAGCTGTGATGCTGGTCCTATTCAATTGCTGAAACAGCAAGGGATTTTCAAGTGGTGGGACTAGCAGGATTCGAACCTGCGACCTACGGATTAGGAATCCGTCGCTCTATCCTACTGAGCTATAGCCCCATACCATTCTAATAGTTTCAGTTGAAGATGATGCTAAAAGTATAGCATATAGAGGGTGATTTTTCAAGCTAGTTTTGTAAGTGTTTAGCTGTTAATTTCAGTTTCAATTCTCTCTTTATTAACCAGCAAATGGTATAATAGATCAAGTGAAGAAGCCAGCTGTTCTTTATGCTCCATTTTTAATCCCTTCATGGCCTGATCAAGGTAGTTTCTCTCGTAATCCAGAACGTTATTGGCCCGCTCTTCTCCCTTATCAGTGATTGCAATATTTACAATTCTTCGATCCCACTGATTTCTGCTTCGTACTACCAAACCATCACTGTTTAATCGATCAATGATACCTGTTATGGTGGCTGAATTTAAGAACATTCTCTTGGATAGATCGCCGGCAGTCATTTCTCCATTAGTTGTAAGGATCATTAGGGACTGAAACTGTGGCATGGTCAGATCGAATTGGGACAGGTGTTGTCTGGTTCTTTCACTGAGGACCCTGGTAACTCTACGCAGAGAACGCTCAATAACTGGAATGTAATCATCCATTTTATTTCCTCCTTGGGCAACACAATTTAAATACTAATCAAAAGGTCTTCTTTGAAAAAAGGCTGTCCCTGCATATTCTATCTTCTGACTATTTTGTTCCCAAAATAAAGAAATTCAGAAATTCACTGAGTTCCAGGATAATTAGTGGTCGTGCCTGAACATCTATCCGGTTGAATTATGACTTAACAGTGTCCTGGTTAAGGATTATTAATAGATCAAATATTAATGGATTTTTTAAGTCTTATATTACTTGGCGTAAAACCATTTTTCTTCCAAAAAGCAATTCCCTCTTTGTTCTCACTTAGGGTTTTAATCTGAATTTGATCAACCTTTTTCTCCTGCAGCCAGTCAATACAGCGACTAATTAGTTCTGTACCGGCCCCCATTCCCCGATATTCTGACCTGATAAAGAGATCCGTTATTTGTCCAAAGGGCTTTTGCTCAAAAATTGATACTGGATAACGGATACATGTAATACAGTAACCTATTGGTTCCTGATTATATTTAGCCAGTAGAATTAAGAAATTGTCCTTCTGAAAGCGGTGGTTAAGAATATCTTCATATTCCTGAATATAATTTGATCTAAGGGGAAAGTTATGGGGTGATTTAGTCTGAAGCAAGGACATAAAATCTGACCACAGCTCAACAATAATCTCCTGGTCTGTTTCTTTAGCCCTTCTGATCATGATATTATCTTTCATAGTTTTGTTCGTAAATCCTCTCCCATCAAGATTAATGTTATTATAGCATACTGTCTTGCTTTTGACAAAGGAAATCTCCTTTATTCATCAGCTTTTGAGGATATTTTTTCACTTAAATAGATTAATTCTCTGGCCCTTTTTTTCTGCCTCTCCATACTGATCCAGCCCATGATGGCTGGCATAAAATGGGGCTCTGCCGCACCCTTTTCGATATAATTCTCTCTTTTTTGGTTTTCTTCAATCAAGACTATCCCTCCCTACAACACATGCTAACCATTGGAGAGATAACCTATTCATTTCTATATTAAATAACCCTTGGCTGTAATTAAAGCATGTCTATCAGGGTCTCTGATGGCACTGGCTTGCTGAAGAGAAAGCCCTGTACCTTATCACACTTCATTTCATATAACAGGTGATACTGCTCCTTAGTCTCTACACCCTCTGCCACAAGACTCAGCTCCAATCCCTTTCCCAGAGCAATAATGGTCTCTACAATAACTTTATCCAGGTGATTGCTGGTTATGTCCTTGATAAAGGACATGTCAATCTTTAACTTATTATTTGCAAGAAGTCCACTTGCAAACTTTGTTTGCTGGTGGAT
>CAZXKH010000139.1:0-5742 GCA_964641385.1 uncultured Clostridia bacterium
GGGGCCTTTGGGGACGGCTGAAGACTGTCCGCTCCCTAATTGACTCCAGGCGACGACGACCCTCTCCTATTCTTTCCAGCACCAGGCGCTGCAAACGCCCCCTCATCTCCCTGATCTGATCCTCAAGCTCTTCCTTTTTCTTCAGGGCAATCTCGGCCGCTGCCGAGGGTGTGGGTGCCCTCAGATCGGCCACAAAGTCGGTGATAGTAAAATCAACCTCATGACCCACAGCCGAAATAATGGGCAGGGGAAACTCAAAGATACAACGGGCCAGCTCCTCATCATTGAAGGGCCAGAGATCCTCCCAGGAACCACCTCCCCTGCTGATAATTACCAGATCAAGGTCCTCAACCTGCCGCAGGCGCTCCAGGGCCTGAATTAAATTCTGGGAAGCATGCTCCCCCTGGACCAGAGAGGGAGAGATAACCACCGAGACCGAACTAAAACGGCGATCCATCACACTCAGGATATCTCGGAGGGCAGCTCCACCCGGTGAGGTAACAATCCCGATCCGGGAGGGAAAGACAGGCAGACTCTGCTTGTACCGGTCATCAAAGAGCCCCTCCTGCTCCAGCTTCTCCTTCAGCTGCCGGTAGGCCAGAAAGAGGGAACCAACCCCCTCCGGCTGCATTAGATCGGCATAGAGCTGATATTCACCCCGGGGAACATAGATGCTGACCGACCCATGGACCAGCACCTTCATTCCATCCTCAGGCATAAAGGAAAGGCCAGAATTACGGGAACGAAACATAACCACCCTAATTCTGGCCTCTTTATCCTTCAGGGTAAAGTACATATGTCCTGAAGTATGGTGATAGAAATTTGAGATCTCCCCCCTGACCCAGAGGTCCTGGAGGAGGGGATCACTCTCCATCCCCTCCCGCAGGTAATTTGTCAGAGCAGAGACCGTTAAGGCCTGATCCTGCATTATGCCTTGCAGGCCTCAACAGTGTTCTGGATTAACATGGCGATGGTCATGGGACCAACACCGCCCGGAACCGGGGTAATGGCACTGGCCTTTTCCCGGGCTGTTTCAAACTCCACATCACCAACCAGGCCATCCTCAACACGGTTAACGCCAACATCGATGACAACTGCTCCCTCACCGATCATATCACCGGTTACCATTTCAGGACGTCCGGCTGCTACAACTACCACATCAGCTCTTCTTACCTCACCGGCCAAATCCTGGGTCCTGGAGTGGCAGACAGTAACGGTGGCATGCTGATCCAGTAAGAGATGGAAAACAGGTTTACCCACAATGTTGCTCCTGCCAACGACAACAGCCCGCTTACCTTTAAGTTCTACACCACTGCGTTCCAGTAGAACCATTACTCCCTTGGGAGTGCAGGGGACAAAACGGGGACTGCCTGTTAACAGATCTCCCACATTCTGGGGATGAAAACCATCAACATCCTTATCAGGACTAATATTCTCGATGGCTATCCTTTCATCGATATGGTCGGGCAGAGGCAGCTGTACCAGAATACCATGGATGGCATCATCATTGTTTAAGTTCTGGATCAGATCCAGCAGTTCCTCCTGAGTGGTGCTCTCATCCAACCGGTGCACCTCGGAATGGAGACCAACCTCCTGGCAGGCCTTTTCCTTCATGCGCACATAGGTCTGTGAAGCGGGATCCTCTCCCACCAGCACCACAGCCAGTCCAGGTACCTTGTCATCCTTGCGCAGAGCAGCAACCTCCTCTGCCAGTTCCTTTCGGATTTCAGCTGCAATCTTTTTGCCATCAATAATCTTTGACATACCTTTTACCTCCTAGTAACTAATTGATTCTGTTCCCTATTTTTATTTACCTGCTATCTATATTCTTCACTATAGACCCTTTTCCTGCAAGAAATTAGTAAACCAGTCCTCCAGACTGTCAGTCTCTTCTTCTCCAGGGAAGGCTGCTCCTCCGGATTCTGGCAGTGTGAAGGAGAATTTCCTGCTCTCAGAAGGGCTGATTACCGGTCTGCCGGGCCAGTGTGGGCTTTTGCTTAAGCTTTCCTGTGAAAGCTCAGCAAAGATGGGAACAAGCAGCCTGATCTCGCTCCAGACTTTCTCGGGAGTTGTGGCCAGCTCTCCAGCACCCATTCTCTTCATCAGTTCTCCCAGGAGCTGACAGCTGTTGTACCCGGTTAGGGGAGCAAAGGCTGGTTCCAGCTGCTGGACACGTCTATCACTGTTGACAAAGGTACCTTTCTTTTCTGCCGAACTCTCTCCGGGCAGAACAACATCTGCTTCCTGAGCCATCTCGGTCAGGAAGAGATCCTGAACCACCAGCAGCTCTGCCTTAGAGAGGCACTCTCTGGCCTCCTGATGGGGATCCTCTCCCAGAACAAAGACAGCCTTAATCTTGCCCTCTTTAAGGTCATCTAAGACCTGAGCACAGTCCTTACCAGGCTCCTCAGGCAGAGCAGTCTGCCAGTGGCTGGCAAAGCTCTCCCTTGCTTTTGCCTCAGCTACCGGCTGGTAACCGGGCAGATACTGGGGTGAGATGCCCAGATCCTTAACTCCCTGGCTGTTGCAGCGTCCCCGCAGCAGAATAATTCCCTGACGAGGCTTACCCAGCCTGCCAAGCATAAGAGCCAGATGGGCCAGAAGCTCAATGGCTGCACTGGAAAGCATCATATCACCCATGACCAGCATGGGCCTCTCGGCCCCGGCATAGGCCTCCAGCAGGGAAGAGAGATCCTCCGCAGTCAGGCCACTGTCGGCCAGCAGGTCCTCCAGCTGAGAGTTCTCGAGTCTTTCCTCCAGCAGCTGATAATTCTCTGTGTGTTCCTCATCAACCAGTCCCTTTTCCCGGGCCATAGCCAGCAGGGCCAGCAGAAAGCCCTCTCCAGCCTCTTCTTTAACCTGTAATGCCTCTGAGGCATAGTCTGCCAGATCAGTATCTCTGGGATCAAGAACCCAGAGCTGGGCACCCTTACGGGCAGCATCCCTGATCTTCATGGAGGCAATGGGGTACTCACCCAGGTCCACACCTACAGCCAGTATCATATCTGAGGCAGAAAGCTCATCCAGTGAGCTGGTGGAGGCACCCCATCCCAGCACCCGGCTCAATGGATTGTCGGGCTCTGTAAGGCTGTTAAGGTTGTTGGTTTTTAGGACTGCACGGGAGAACTTCTGGATCTGATAGGCTTCCTCATTGGTGTAGCGGGGGCCGGCAAAGACAGCCATACTGTCACCACCAGAACGTTCCTTGATGGCAGATGTTTTCTTCACCAGATAGTCAAGGGCTGTCTCCCAGTCAACCTCCTTCAGTTCTCCATTCTCTCTAATCATTGGTTTTCTTAACCGCTCTTTGTCGTTAACATATTCAAAGCCAAAACGTCCACCCTTACAGAGCTTCTCATCACTGACCGGTCCCGGACGGGGCAGTGAGCGTCCAAGGGAATTACCCTTGTACTCGTACCTCAAAGAACAGCCCACTCCACAGAAACCACAGATAGAATCTGTTCCCTCAAACTGCCAGGGTGTGGGTTTCTCCAGGGGGATATTCTCCATCAGGGCCCCGGTGGGGCAGACATAGACACACTGTCCACAAGAATAACAGTCGGTCTCAGTTAAAGGCAGTTCAAGTGGTGGACTAACAAAGACATCAAAACCCCTGTTAACAAGGCCCAGGGCCTCGGCCCCAACTATTTCACTGCAGGTGCGGACACAGAGACCACAGAGGATACACTTATTACGATCCCTGATGATGAAGGGATGGATCTCTTCCTCATAGTCATGCTCCTCACCCACAATCCGTTCTGGATTGGCATCATAACAGATGGCAAGATCACGCAGCTCACACTCAGCCAGATCGAAGCAGCCACATTCCAGGCAGCGGCGAGCATCTTCGGTGGCCTCCTCAGCTGTAATACCCTGCTCTACTTCCTGGAAGTTGGTGATCCTGGTCTCCGGATCAGTGGCCGGCATCCCTACCCTGGGCTTTTTCTCCTCTTCCACAAAATCCTCTGAAGTCAGATCCTCCACTTTGCTATCATAATAGGTCTGGTAGGGCTTCATGCTCCCCTCCAGATAATTGTCGATTACCTCGGCAGCCCTGCGGCCGTCAGCAATGGCCTCAATGGCTATACTGGGACCGGTGACCCCATCTCCACCGGCAAAGACACCGGGCCGGTTGGTAAGGAAGGTATTTTCATCAGCCTCAATGGTGTCCCAGTCACTGAGCTCCAGATCACTGTCCAGCCCACCGGTCTCCACATTCTGTCCGATGGCGGCAATAATGTTGTCCACCTCAAGGGTGAAGAAATCATCGGGTATGGGCTCAGGTCTGGGGCGACCCGAGGCATCGGGTTCACCAAGTCGCATACGCTGGCATTTAACCTCTTCTATGCGTCCATTACCACTAATGTTAACGGGATTGGACAGCAGGTGGAACTCAACACCCTCTTCTTCGGCCTCCTCTACCTCGATCTCCTGGGCCGGCATCTGATCCCGGGCCCGGCGGTAGACTACCGTTACCTCAGAGCCAAGGCGCCTGGCAGTACGGGCTGCATCCATGGCTGTATTACCGCCACCGACAACCAGAACCCGTTTGCCCAGTTCTACCTCTTCACCCAGAGTAATGGCCCGTAGAAACTCGGTACCACCAATTACACCCTCCATTTCCTCTCCAGGAACTCCCATCTGGCGGCTGTTCTGAGCTCCAATGGCCAGATAGACCACGTCATAGCCCCGTTTGCGCTGCAGTTCTTCAACGGTAAAGTCCTCTCCCAGCTGATAGTTGGTCCGGGTCTTTACTCCCAGCTCTTCGATGAGCCGGTACTCAGCATCAAGGACCTCCTTGGGCAGACGGTACTCTGGAATACCATAGCGGAACATACCACCAAGCTGTGGCAGGGCCTCAAAGACATCTACCTCATGGCCCTCCCGTCGTAAAAAGTATGCTGCAGTCATACCGGCAGGGCCGGATCCCACTACAGCGATCTTCATACCGGTATCGGGCTTAACCTCAGGCTGGTAGGGTTCATCACTCTCAAGATCCAGATCGGCAACCATGCGCTTCAAATAGCGGATGGCAACGGGATCCTCCACCAGCTGGCGGCGACACTCATCCTCACAGAGGGCAGGACAGACCCTGCCAATGGCTGCCGGGAAGGGAACGTACTCCTTGATTAAGGCCAGTGCCTCCCGGTACTTACCCTGGGCAATAAGCCCCACATAACCCTGAGCATCACACTCCACCGGACAGGCCAGAGCACAGGGACCACGACAGTCTCCCCGGTGATCGGAAAGGATTAGCTCCAGGGCCAGCCGTCGGGCTTCTCTAATCTCCTGGTTATCAGTCTCAATCACCATTCCATCATTAATGCTGGTACCACAGGCCCGCTTAAGACCCATCCCACTGACTTCCACCAGACAGATTCCACATGAACCATAGACATCCATCTCACCGACGTAACACATGGTGGGAATAAAGATATCATTCTCTTGGGCCACATCCAGTATGGTCTGACCTGGATAACCCGATAATTCGCGACCATCGATGTTTATTCGGACACGACTCATGCGCCATATCAACCCCTTGCTTTAAGGATTATCTTATTCTACTAAAATAGCATCGAACCTGCAGGCCTCATAACACTCACCACATTTGGTGCATTTATCCTGATCTATCTCATGTGGTTCCTTTCTTTCACCAATGATGGCCTCGGCGGGACACTTCCTGCTGCAGAGAGTGCACCCGGTACAGAGCTCTTCATCAATGGTCTAGGTGATCAGTTCGGT
>CAZXKH010000140.1:0-5701 GCA_964641385.1 uncultured Clostridia bacterium
GGAGGGGCTGTAACTCTTATACTGGCAGGTGTTGCTCTGGGTTACTTTTTTTCAGCCGGGGTCTCCTTTCTTAAATATACTTCCGACCATGAGGACCTGGCGGAATTGACTGTCTGGTTAATGGGGGGGTTAAATAGGGCTGATTGGGTAGATGTAATACTGCTGGCACCAATTCTAATTTTCAGTTTCCTTTATCTCATCCGACTGGCCTGGGACATTAATACCTTAAATGCAGGTGAAGAGGTGGCACAAAACTTAGGCATTGATGTCAGGAGTCTGCGCAGAAAGGGAAGTGTAGTGGTGGCCTTCTTAACCAGCTGTGTAGTTGCCTTTACAGGAATTATTGGATTTATTGGCCTGGTCGCACCACATATCTGTAGAATGATATTCGGTAATGATAACAGGTTTTTAATTCTTGCTTCTGGATTAATGGGTGCCATTATTCTGGTTTCCGCCGATACAGCTGCTCGATTAATTATCGATCCCACTGAACTACCGGTGGGGATCATAACATCTATCTTTGGAGCACCCTTCTTTCTCTACATGCTGCTTCGCAGATCCAGTGATCACTTTTAAACCGGGGTGAAATAATAATGAAAATAGAGTGTAAAGAGCTATCCTTTGCCTATGACAGGGAGAGCATTATCGACAGGATGAGCCTTGATATCAAGCCCGGCCAGCTGACCAGTATAGCTGGCCCCAATGGTATTGGCAAATCCACTCTGATTAAGTGTCTCTGCAACATATATCAGCCCAAAAAAGGGAGAATATATTTAAATGGCAGGGAAATAGCCAGCATGGACGCTCGAGAGCTGGCCAAAACCCTGGGCTACGTTCCCCAGAAACAGATTATTAGCTTTTCGATGACAGTCTATGAGATTGTCCTGCTGGGTAGAAGGCCCTATATTAAATGGAAAGTAACCAGGAAGGATGAATTAATTGTCGAGCAGATACTTGAAAAGTTGAATATTATCCATCTGGCTGAGCGAGATGTAGATACCTTAAGTGGTGGAGAAAAACAGAAAGTGGCCATTGCTCGTGCTCTGGCTCAAGAACCGGAGATATTTTTTCTGGATGAGCCTACTTCAAGCCTGGACCTAAATCACCAGGTGGAGGTGATGGAGATTCTCAGAGAGCTGGCCTATCTTGATCAATCTACAGTTATAGCAGTCCTGCATGATCTTAATTTAGCCAGCAGTTATTCAGATCAGATATATTTGCTTGGAGATACAGGAATCCATGCCGCCGGTTCTCCAGAGGAGGTTTTTACTAAGGGGATAATTAAAGATGTCTATGGGATTGATGTAGAGATAATTAATACTGTCAGCGGAAGCTATATAATACCCATTAAATCAAAAGATAAAAGCAGCCACCAGCCAGAGGCCATTATGGAAGGAGTATCATAATCACTGTGAACTTTTTTGGATATATGTTAATCAGGACATACAGTAATCCAGTCCGGAAGGGAGGTATGGTCTGATGAGGAAACATATAGAGGGTGTTTGGCATCCATTGATAGATAAAGAGAAGTGTCTGGAATGCGATATTTGTTATCAATTTTGCCCAAGGGGGGTCTATGAAAAAAGAGATGATATAATTAAAGTACAGCATCCAGATCGCTGTGTTGATCGTTGCCATGGCTGTGAATGGAGATGCCCTGAGGGGGCAATATCCTTTCCTGAGCCCTTTTCTCTGGAATACGCCAAAAGGACAATTAATTATTATTCATTTCAGGAGAACCCTCTTCCCCTGAGACTGGTTAAATTCATCAGCAATAATCAGCTGATGACAGTAGCTGAAATACATGAACATTCAGAGCAGAATGGAAATGCAAAAACAGAGGATTAAACTTCTCGTTCTGAGAGTAACAGATAGCTGTAACCTGAATTGCCTATATTGCTATGCTCTGGGTGGCAATAGAAGAGATGATATGTCCTGGAGGGTAGCCAGAAAGACTATAGATTATGTTGCCCAAGGGAATGATTCATTTAAGATTCAATTTACAGGTGGGGAGCCACTTCATAATTTTGAACTGATAGAAAGGATTATAGAGTATGTAGCCAGAAGGAAGTTAAAGGTTAAATTCCAGCTTCAGACCAATGGAACCCTGATTAGCAGAGAACTGGCAGAGAAAATCAGATATTATGGAATTGCAGTTGGAGTCAGCCTGGATGGGAAACCCGGGATCAATGATTATTTGCGCCCCCTTTGTAGTGGAGAGGGCTCTACAGCTGCTGTTATTAGTGGTATAAAGAATCTAAGAGCAGAGGGAATAAAGGTTGGTTTGACAGCAGTGTTAAGTAATAAGAATACTGCCCATTTGCCAGAACTTGTCGATCTTGCCAGTTATTTAGGCAATATATATGGAATTGCCCTCGATCTTTTTCGTCCTCTGGGGAGAGGAAAAAATTCTTCCATTGCTGCCCCTGAGGCAAATTACCTCACCAAAAGCCTTCTCCAGAGCTTTAAAAGAGCAGACCAGCTGAGCTCTGGTGGAGGAAACAGGGTTAGATTTAGAGAGCTGGAAGGAATAAAGTATCAGCTTCAAAGGAAGGTTAAACGAGATCATTACTGCTATGCCACCACTGGGGAATCGATAGCAGTTATGCCTAAGGGTCAAGTCTATCCCTGTTCATCTCTGGCTGGATTAAAGGATTTTTTGTTTGGTAATATAATGGACAGAGATTTTAACAGTCAAGAGCTTCAAAACCCCATTATTGCTTCTGAAGGTACTACTTCTTCTAATTGTTCCTCATGCTCCTATGACTGGTTGTGTGGTGGTGGATGTTTTGCCAGAAGAATAGCTTACCATGGGAATACAGCAGAGCCCTTTATTGGGGATTGTATACTTAAGAAGACGGCAATCAAATATATTCAAAGGCATGATCTATCATTAATAAATGAATCCAGCTAAAGTTATTACAGCAGGCTTTATAACAGGAGTGAATTAAAGATGGGGGATTTTCATTTGCATACCGGTAGTCTAAGGGGAAGAAAAGAGGCCACACTTGACTTGATTATTACCACTCTTAAGGCAGGCAGGAAGGTTTTTTGGGCTAAGTTTCTGGAGGACGAACAGTATATAGAGTTCGATTTTCGAGGTAAATACAGGGATTTGACCATTAAAAAATACAGCAGTGAAGGCATTAACAGATCTATATCTGAGAAGGACAATTTAAAGCTGACAAAAAGAGGTTTCTATGAAATAAAAGAGGCTTTAAAGAGTGGAAGGTATCAGCTGGTAGTTATGGATGAGTTGAACAGGGTTCTTTTTTGTCAGCTAATTTCTATAGATGGACTGCTGGAGATAATTGAAGGCAGGGCAAATGGAGTTGAGGTACTGCTCACAGGAGAGATGGCAAACAGGGAACTGATAGCAAGAGCGGATCTGGTAACCAGTTATTTATATGAGTAAGCATAAAAATTAAAGATATTGAGGTGATATTTATGCAGGGTATGTTTCACCTGTACACAGGCAATGGAAAGGGAAAGACAACAGCAGCTATTGGTCAAATAATAAGGTCACTGGGAGCAGGATGGAGGGTTTTTTTGGGTCAATTTGTTAAAAGTATGGAATACAGTGAAATTAAAATATTGAAAGAGTACTCCAATCTGACTATCAGGCAGTATGGAAAGGGCTGTTTTATCGAGACTGTTCCTGCAGAGGAGGATATAGAGGCGGCTCAAAGAGGCCTGGTAGAGATGGGAGAGGTGTTAAGGGGAGGAAACTATCAGCTGGTGGTACTTGATGAAGCCAATATAGCTATTCATTTCAAGTTATTCTCTGCCAGCCAGCTGCTGGAGGTAATAGAGGAGAGGGCAGAGGGTGTTGAGGTGGTGGTTACCGGCAGGAATGCAGAGAGAGAGCTGATCGAAAGGGCTGATCTGGTAACAAGCATGGAGAAGGTAAAGCACTATTATCAGCAGGGTGTTCTGGCCAGAGACGGAATAGAAAGATAAATTAGGTTCAGAAAAAGAAAAGCTTTAAAACCCCAATCCATTTATGGGCTGGGGTTTTTTATGTTTTATCTCTTTGAAATTCTTATATTTTCCCCTCTCAGTTAGGGGCCTGAAACAATAATAAGCTGCTACCATCTGGTTTTAGGTTGTCCTTCTTTAGGCCAAGTAGTTTCCTGTCAGGATAAAACCAGCATAAACAGAGGGTCCTACATGGCAGCCAAGGGTTGGACTTATTCTTGAAATAAATGTTTTGTAGTTTATATCGATGTTTTTATCAATACTGCTGGTCAGTAAGCTTTTAAATTTTAGCATATCCTCTTCTCTATTTCCATGAGCAAATCCCAGCCATGCATATTTACTATCCTGCAGTTTTTTTAGAGCTATCTTAACCATTTTTTTCATTGTTCTGGTTTCTCCCCTTGATTTTCCTATCGGCAGCACCTCTCCTGTAGCAGTGCTGATAGATATAATTGGATTAATATTCAATATACTACCCAGAAAGGCACTGGCTTTTCCGATCCTGCCACCCTTTTCCATGTATTTTAGTTCGTTTACTGTAAAGTACAGAAAAAGATTGTCTCTGGCTACTTTTAATGTCTCAACAATATCAGCTGCTTTTTTTGCTCTTTTACTTAGCTTTGCGGACAAAAGAACTAAAAATCCAAGGCCCAGCGAGATTGATTTGGAATCAATAGTATAGATATCAACATCTGGAACTTCTCTGGCTGCCATTTTGGCTGTGTTTATGGTGCCACTTAATTTTTCTGAGAGATGGATAGATATGATCTGGTCGTACTCCTGAGCCATTTCTTTGTATTTATTAATAAATGCAGACAATGATGCCTGGGATGTTTTTGGTAATGAGTCAATATCCTGCAACTTGTTGAAAAATTGTTCTGGTGTGATATCTACTTTATCAAGATACTTATCTTCATCAAAATGAATATTTAAGGGAATAGTGTGGATATTGTGCTTATCAATGGATTTTTTGTCAAGATCGGCTGTACTGTCAGTTAAAATACCTATTTGCAACTTATTCACTCCTTTGAACTTGGTTTATGTTTCTATCTTCAATCAATTAGCATTCAAATCTTCATTGATCTATTAAATTTAATATAAATTGTCAAATATTGATGTGCAGTTTATTCAAGGCAATGCATGCACTATCCAGAAAGGATATACTTTACCTGTCATTCCATTTTTCTCTGTCTGCTCAAGATCTTTGACGTAAAACTTGATAAAGGTTATTTTGGTTTTTATGGTTTTAATAACCTCAGTTGCTGTTATTGTTATTCAGTTTTGCTGATAGAAAAATAAAACCAAGACCCAGTGAGATGGAACTGCAATCTATGACAGCTCTTTGGCAGCTATTTTTATATTTTAGGGTTGCCACTAAACTTTCCAGAGAGATGGCAGGAATTACTCTCTTAAACTTGTCCCTTATCTTAGATATTCAACAATTGGAAATCAATATCCTGCATTTAAGGAAGTTTAAAGGATTGAAGAAGCTCTAATCTCTATTTTGGGGGTTATTTAATATAATTGCAAGCCTTGTGTGGTTAACTAATTTGGCATTCAATTAATATATTTAACTAAAGGGCACTTGCATCGGGAAAGCTCTAAAGGAAAAATAATGGTGAGTGATATAATATGAGGATATCTTCAGCACAAAACCCAGTAGAAATATATATCCTCCTTTGCCAGCAATAAGAGTTTTCCAGTAAACCCAATATTGCATGAA
>CAZXKH010000141.1:0-5685 GCA_964641385.1 uncultured Clostridia bacterium
GGAGGTAGTTCACAAGGTGTATAATAAACCCCTGACTGTGGCTGAGTTTCAAAAGAAAATGGCTAAATACGAAAAAGGTTCACGAAGGTATCGCAAATTGTAAAGGGCTAAAGACAGGGTTTTGGGAAATATCAATAATCAGCTAGCTGATCTGTTGGAAAAATAGACATGGGACGTGATTGAGAGTTGTCTCAAAAGCCAAATTGGCACTATGGTTATTGGTGATATTCGTGGTATTCGAATAACGCTAAATTCTAAAGAGTAGTCCGCTCAGAACAGCTATTAAGCCTGCCAGGGAGCTCTAGCCTTCCTCAGCTATGCTTTGAGCAGCAGGGGCCTCCAGCTGGCCAAAATAGTTTGTCCCCCAGACACCGAGGATAATCATTGCTCCCCCCAGGACCTGGAACCAGTAAAAGGGTTCATTTCTGATAAAAACCCCGGCCAGGATGGCAATAACAGTGGTCAGGTTGGCAAAAACTGCTGACTGGTAGGCCCTGATGCGGGAAAGGGTATAGTTCATCATCAGAAAGGCAACCACCGAGGAGAAGAGGCCAAGGTAGAGGACCGAAATATAGACTGGTGGTTTTCTTAACATCTCCAGATAGATACCCAGCTGCCAGTCTAGCTGAAAGAGGGCCATGGTGTTGAAGATCAGTGCTCCGATCCACATCATAAAGAAGGTTAGGTCTATGGGCCGGTAGCTGATGGACAGAAGCCGGGAGAGGATGTTGTAGACCCCGGCCATCAGCACAGCTCCTCCCAGAAAGAGAAAGCCCAGCAGATTTCTGTCAAGGGCCAGGGCTTCCTGCATGGCGATGATCAGGATTACCCCTGAGACTGAGAGGAGAATGAAGAAGACCTGGAGACTGCTGGGCCTTTCCTTGAGGAAGATAGCAGCCAGAATTGCTACTACAATAGGAATCAGAGAGACCATTAGGCCTGCTTCCGAGGCGGAGGTCAGGTTGATGCCTGTTGTTTCAAAGAGAAAATAGAGCACCGGTTGAAAGAGGCCCAGCAGAAAGAGCATACCTATTTTTTCTCTTCTGATGTTGATTTTGATGATTCCTAAGAGCCAGAGGAGAGTAAGGGCCAGGGCTGCTATTTTAAACCTGTAAGCCAAAAGCTGCAGGGGAGCAACCAGCTCCAGTCCCTCCTTGGTAAATAAAAAGGAAAAGCCAAAGATACTGGCAAAGGTAATTCCGGCCAGTACAGGCAGGTATTTATTAATGGACATGGTTTTGACCACCCTCTTCTTTGTTGTCACCCTGGTTAAAATACTGGTAATAATTACATTCAAGCCCACCACTGTAGATACTTCTCTTCCTGGTTGCTCTACTGCCAAAGTGTTCTTCAAAGCCCTGGTGAGAGGTTAAAATGTTAAGGGACCAGCCCTTTAAGGGGAGCAGGGTCTTTCCCATTAGGGCATAGAGCTCCTTTACTCCTTCACTGTCCTGCAACCTTTCTCCATAGGGTGGATTGGTGATGATTGAGCCCTGGTTGGAAGCTCTCTTTAGGTCTGAGAGGGGCTGGGGTTTAAAGTCAATTAACTCTCTAACCCCGGCCTGTTCTGCATGGTAGCGGGCAATATCCACCAGATTTTGCTGGTGATCAAAGCCCTTGATAGACATCGATTCGGGGTTTTTTATTCTTTTTGCTCTGGCTTTTTTGCGTGCTCTCTGCCAGAGTTTTGCTGGTATCCGGGGCCAGTCCTCTGAGATAAAGTACCTTCTGAGCCCGGGGGCTGTATTGCTGCCCATCATGGCTGCTTCAATGGGGATGGTGCCTGAGCCACAGAGGGGATCGATTAGTGGTTTTTCCCTTTGCCACTTACTCCAGTAGATCATGGCGGCAGCCACTGTCTCCTGCAGAGGGGCCTCTGTGGGCTGGTTGCGGTAACCCCGCTTGTGGAGCCCGGGGCCGGTGGTATCAATGGCTACTGTGGCCCGGTTCTTATCCAGTTCAATCCTGATGGGATAGAGGGGTCCATTTTCGGGAAACCAGTCTACATTGTACTCCTCCTTCATGGAATCAACCACTGCCTTTTTCCCCACTGATTGACAGGCTGGAACACTGGTTAGCTTTGAAGCTCTGGTCTTTACATCAACTGGAAAGCTGGCCTCTTTGGGCATCCATTTAGTCCAGGGAAGCTCCCTTAAGCCATCATAGAGATGGTCGAAGGTGGGGGCCATAAAGCTGCCCAGGGAAAGGACTACCCTCTCTGCCACCCGTAACCAGAGGTTGCTGGTGCAGATGGCCTCCAGGTCACCTGTAAAATGGACCCGGCCCGGGGTGAGGGTAGGATCATTAAAGCCCAGAGCCAATAGTTCTTCTCTGACTAGACTTTCCAGACCGAAGCCAGTGGTTGCTATTAGCTGTAATTCATCCAAGGATCTCACTTCCTCTCCTGCTGCTCTTCGATAAAATAATTAATTACATTGAATCATTATATCATAAAATAGATTCAGATCATCCCCTGAGTATGATAATTGAAAAAAAGATTGCTTTTTTCTTCTATTATTCCCCTGTGGGCATAGTATAGAATGAAATATCTTTCAGGAGGTGGATCTTTTGCCAGCTATCAGCAGGGGTGATCATGTCCTCAGAAAAAATTCAGCCCTTGATCTCTGCTACCGGGTCCTGGCTGTCAATAAAGGGTATGTGCATTTACAGGCTCTTTCTTTTCCCCTTACTACCTTTGAGCGACCCTCAAACCTGATCAGGCTAAAAGGTGCTCAGAGGAATCTCTCAGAGAAAAAAAATATAAAAAAAAGAAGGATTTATTTCTTTTCTACCGAATGAATTATTTAAAGAGAGTTATTCATCCCTTAAGGGGGAAAATTAATGCCCAAAAATTTACTTTTTACTGGTTATGCCAAGTTTCCAGCCAAGATTACGGCTGAAGAGGTATATAACTTTCTCTGTATCAGCCTGGAGCTGGAGACAGGGACAGGAAGGATCGTTGATGCCGACTGTACCCTGGCTACAGAACTGGCCCGCGGTTTTTTTACCCGTATTGTGAAGGGGCATTCTCTAACTGATGATTTTAAGTATCTAGAGGCTGAGATAGACAAACGTTACTATGGTAATGCAAAGAGAGCACTGGTAACTGCACTTAGGAGGATTAAGGAGCAGTACGAGGCCCATATAAATTCAGAATAATGAGACAGGGTAGTTGAAGTTGATTATTCTCACTTTAAGGGAATAATTGAGGTCACTTTATCCTGCGGGATGGGGTTTGATAGACCCCTTCCCCTTAGCAGATAAATTCTGACTGTGGATTCATCTCTGCCTGACTAAGCAGAGATGAGTTTTGGTCAGTCTTTTTATATTGGAGATAAAAAAGAAAAGAGGTGAGAGAATGAAAATTTCCAGAGAGAGCCTTCATTCTGAGGTAATGGAAGAGATTGAAGAGACCAGTGGGGAAAGGCTCTCTTCCTGTTATCAGTGTGGTAAGTGTTCTGCCGGTTGTCCCATGATTTCCGAGATGGAGTACCCCCCACATCAGATTGTGCGTTTTCTTCATCTGGGTGACACGGAAAGGGCTTTTAAATCAAAAGCTATCTGGCTCTGTGCTTCCTGTCATTCCTGTGCTTCACGTTGTCCCCAGTCCTTTGATCTTTCCAATATGATGGAGGCCCTGCGGGTTAAACTGCTACGTAGTGGTGAGCTAAAGCTCTGTCCAGAGGAAATAGATCAAGAGCTGTTAAAGAAGGCTCCTCAGCAGGCCTTTATCGGTGCCTTTCGTAAGTATTCCAACTGATTTTTGCTGGTATTATCAAATGAATAGGAGAGGATGGCTTTGAAGTACCCCTATTATCCAGGATGTACCCTTCATGAACAGGCAGCTGTTTTTAATGAATCGGCAATCCGGGTCGCCCGGGAACTGGAGATGGAACTGGTGGAGCTTGAGGACTGGCAGTGCTGTGGTGCCGTCTATCCACTGGCTACTGACAGTCTTTTTCCCATGGCCAGTCCCCTGCGCAATCTGGTGCGGGCCGGTGAGATGGGTGATCAAATGGTGACCAGCTGTGCTGCCTGTTACAATGTCCATAAGCGAGTTGCTCATCTGGTTGAGGAGGATTCCGAAATCCTGGAGCGGATCAACAGCTACAACCGTGAAGATGAGTATCAGGGTGGGGTGGAGGTGCTCCATCTGCTGGAGATCTTCTGCCAGCAAGAAGCCCTGACCAGGATAGAGGAAATGACAACAAGAGAGCTGGGAGAGCTCAGGGTGGGAGCCTATTACGGCTGTCTTTTGTTACGCCCGGCCGAGGTTTTAGCCTTTGATGATCCCGAGGCTCCTACAATCTTTGAAAATCTGCTCTCCAGTCTGGGCTGTGATGTAATTGAATATCCATATCGAACTGAATGTTGTGGTGCCTATGCCACAGTTCATCTGGAGGAACCTCCCAGAGCACCGGTTCAGAATATTATTGAGAGTGCTCTGAGGGCCGGAGCAGAGATGCTGGTGGTCAGCTGTCCGCTCTGCCATTATAACCTGGTGGAGGGTCAGGAGCTGTTAAAGAAGGAGGAACCATCCTTTGATGGACTTCAGGTGCTTTACTTTACTGAACTGATGGAGTATGCCTTTGGTCTGAGAGAGAATTTGCTGGAGGCAGAGCCTACTCAGGTCTAGAGTGGTTGCTGCCATTAATTCATCTACTAATGTGGGAGAGATGATGCTATGAAACGAATTGGAGTATTTATCTGTCACTGTGGCTCAAACATTGCCGGCACCGTTGATGTGGAGCAGGTAGTGGCAGAGCTTAAAGAATGGCCCGGAGTAGTTTTTGCCGATGATTATAAATACCTCTGTTCTGAGCCTGGACAGGAGATGATCAGAGAGGCCGTTAAAGAACACAATCTGCAGCGAGTGGTGGTTGGTTCCTGTTCACCCCAGATGCATGAGGATACCTTCCGGCGGGCAGTGCAGGAGGCCGGACTCAACCCCTATCTGGTGGAAATCGCCAATATCAGGGAACAGTGTTCCTGGGTCCATAAGGATGTAGAACAGGCAACTGCCAAGGCTGTTGCTCTGGTCAGGGCTGCAGTGGAGAAGGCCCATCGGAATTATGAGCTCTTTACCACTCAGGTACCTGTCAACAAGAGGGCTCTGGTAATTGGTGGTGGTATTGCCGGTATCCAGACGGCCCTGGATATTGCAGAGGCCGGACATGAGGTGGTGCTGGTGGAGAGGGAACCGACTATTGGTGGAAAGATGGCTCAGCTGGATAAGACCTTCCCCACCATGGACTGTTCCTCCTGTATCCTGACCCCCAAGATGGTGGATGCAGCAACTCATCCCCTGATCACCCTCTATACCCACTCTGAGGTGGAAGAGGTAGAGGGTTTTGTTGGTAACTTTGAGGTAAAAATACGCCGTCGGGCCAGGTCTGTAATTGAGGAGGACTGTGTGGGCTGTGGTGACTGCTGGGAGAAGTGTCCTCAGAATAAGATTCCCAGTGAGTTTGACCGGGGAATGGGTGAAAGAAGTGCCATCTATGTTCCCTTCCCCCAGGCAGTACCCAATGTTCCTGTCATTGATCGCGATAACTGCCTTTACTTTACTCGTGATGGTAAGTGTGGAGTCTGTTCTAAGGTCTGTTCTCAGAACTGTATTGATTACGAACAGGAGGACAGTATACTGGAGGAGGAGTTTGGGGCCATAGTTATTGCTTCTGGCTA
>CAZXKH010000142.1:0-5668 GCA_964641385.1 uncultured Clostridia bacterium
ATTAATTATTGCTTTAAAGCCTGTCAGGAGGCGTAAGCTAATAGAATAAACTCTATTAATTATTCTCCTCCACCAGGGGCAGTACTGCCGCCTCCTGATAGTTTAATACTGCCAGGCGGTGTTCAAAGAAAACATGGCGATGCTCTGTCTCGGCCATCTTTAAAGCCAGAGAAGCATTTCTAACATCATCCTCAGTGGCCATCTCCATCTCCTTCATCTGGCTGGCATTTTTATAAGCTTCCTCAGCTTCATCTCTTGATTCCCTCAGGGTTTCCCTTCTTCGCTCAACTTCCTCAACTTCCAGGTAGGCTCTGCGTATCTGCAACTCCATACCATCCTCTGCCCTCTGCAGGCCATTTTGGGCCTGCTTCATGGCATTTTTTGCGCTCCTGAGTTTAATGGGAGCCGTATAATCGTTATCAAAGATCCTTACCTGTTCTTCAGCTGAAGCCAGGGCTGTTCGCAGCTCTTCAAGCTCAGGACTTACTTGAATGGCATTCTCAATATCCTGATCAATATCTCTGCTGAAGTCCCGGTACTCAGGGAGATAGTCTTCGGGCTTCAACTGAGTATCAAGGGGTAAGCCCATTGTCTTACGGTAATTAAGCAGTGCCAGCTGATGGCTGTCAATAGCCTCAGCCAGCTCCTCTCTCCTTTCAGTTAATTCACGATGAGTGCTGAGCAGCTCCTGCTGGGTTGTCTTCTCCACCAGCAGTCTTTCCTCTTCTATCTCATACTCCCTTTCAGCCACTTCCACTGCCTGCTCCAGGACTTCGATCATATCTCTGGCCATCACTACCTGATAATAACTCTTTTCCACTTCCCGTTGATGAGAAAACTCGGTCATAATATTCTTTTTTAAAGCATTCTCATAATTTCTTTGGGCCCTTAAAAGATCGGGGGGAGAGGGTTCCATTACTGACCTTCCCTCTGCCTGCTGCAGCTCAAGCTTCTTGGCCTCCAGTTCCAGCTCTGATTCCTTGATAACTCTACTTTTTTCCAGGGCAGTATCTATACTCTCTTCAAGGGTGTATACTTCACCTGCAGAAGCTAGAGGACCCATCAAGGTATAACTCATAACCAACAAGACACAGATTACCATCAAGCCAGATAACTGCTGAAGCTTCATATAACTAACACTCCATCTAAATTATTGTTATTAATAACTTTACTGGGATACAACAAGTACCTCATAGATCTCTTCCCGTTCTAAACCAAGGGTGTTGGCAAACCTGGTCAGAGAAAGATCATAATCATAAACAGCAGCTCTTAGGTCTCTCTCTGCCCTGCTCAGTCCCAGTGAGGCCAGATCAAGCTCATGGGCTGTGGCCATTTCCAGTTCATGCATTCTTTCCGCATCCCTTAAACGCTGCTCGGCCAGCTGATACTCCATCTTCTGAGCTTTAATAGCGCTATAGTTATCTTTCAGCTCTACATATCTGGACTGAACCATAAGCTCCATTTTCTCTTCAACTTCATCCTTCAGCACCTGCGCCTGCTTTAAGTTTTCCTCCTTCTCTTCAACCCGGGCCCTGGTCAGGCCAGCATCAAAAAGATTAAAACTAATTTCAAAGACAAGCTCCCACTCCTCTTCCTCTTCCATCTGACTGGAAAGCCATCCCTCCACCTCCTCAGGACCGGGGATATTATCAGGTAAAAAGTCGTCAGGATCCCAGTCCTGATTGAGATCAAATTCAAAGTCTGGCAGGGTGGTATCAAACCTGGTGAGATTACCGGTCAAACGATGCTCTGAATCAAACTTAAGACCCAGATGGAGGTTATCCTCAGGCATCATATAGCTTCCCTCAAGGCTGTAGCTTGGGCGCCACTGTGCCCTGGCTTCGTCAACTTCTATCCTGGCTGCCTCTAAACCCTTCTCCACCTGGATGGCCTCCGGTCTCTGCTCACTGGCTAAACTCTTCAGTCGGTCAAGGTTATAATGCCAGGGCAGAGCAGTCTCGGGTAGAGAGAGATCATCAAAATCAGCCCTGATGATCTCATCGGCCTTGACTTCCTCAAGCTGTGCAGTCTGCTGCAGATTGCTCTCGGCCAGAGCCATCAGTTCTCTGGCATTTGTTAGAGTATCCTCAGCCTGTTGAGCTGAAATTTGGGCTTCCATCAGCTTCTCCCTGGAAATGTTATCATCTTGCCACTTCTCCTCTTGTCGCTCCAGTTGCTCTTTTTCATAGTTAAGAGCCCTTTCGGCCAGCTCTACACCATCTCGAGCCCGTAGCAGATCATAGACTGCCTCCAGTGTGCTCTCCATAACCTCTATCTCCAGCAGGCGCAGATCTTCAGCAGCGGTCTCACTCAGGATCCTGGCCTGCTCCACCTCGGCGGTATTTAGAATATCAGGAAAAATAACTCTGCTCAGGGATAGAGTAAGTCCTCCCTCGGCATAGGTATCATCAACATCCTGATCAACCAGTGAATAAAAGTCCTTTAACATTTCCGGGGTCTCCCTGTAATCAGCCTGGAGACGAATATCTCCCCTTAGCTTCCTGGCTGCCCCAGCCTGCTCAACAAGGAGCTCTGCCTCCTTCATTTCATACTCTTCTGCAGTTAGCTCCAGGTTTTGCTCTAAGGCCAGCTCAACTATTCCTTCAATAGTATAATCACTGAGCACACTGGCGCTCACACTGCCGGTAAAGACCAATACCAAACCCAAAGAAAAAATTAGGATTATCCCTCGTCTCATATCAATATGACTCTCCCCTTACTGATGCTTACTAACCAGCACCTTGGAAATATGAAGCTTTAACATTCCCACCAGATCATCCAGCAGAGTATAGAACACCGGAATCATAATCAGGGTTAAAAAGGTGGAAAACAGGAGTCCACCAATCACTACAGTAGCAATGGGGGCCTGAAGTTCCGCCCCCTCTCCAATTCCCAGTGCAAGCGGCAGCATGGCCAGCATGGTGGTCAGAGATGTCATTAATATCGGCCGCAGTCTAACTTTGCCGGCCTCAATTACTGCCTCCCTTCTGCTATCCATCCTTGCACGCAGTTGATTCAAGTAATCCAAAAAGACGATGGCATTATTAACCACGATACCAATGAGCATAATAATACCAATAAAGGAGGCCACATTCAAAGTTCGGCCAGAAATTAAAAGTGCCAGAGCCACTCCCACCAGCCCGAAGGGAACACTAAAGAGGATCACAAAGGGCTGCCAGAGGGATTCATACTGAGAAGCAAGAATCATATAGACCAGTATTAAGGCCAGAAAAAGGGCAAAATAAAGATCATCGAAGGCCTCATCCATCCATTCAGCCTCACTGCCAAACTGATAGTATACTCCCTCGGGCAGATCCAGCTGCTGCATTCTTTCATCGATCTTGTCCACTGCATGGCCCAGATCAATTTCATGAAGACCAGAATAGACTGAGACTGCCCGAGACTGATCTATGCGCTCTATCTCAACCGGACCCTCTCCCCTCTTTACAGCTGCCACCTCCTGAAGAGATATTATATGGCCCCCGGGAGTTGATACAGGCATCCTTTCCAGAAGGTCCAGATTCTCTCTAATATTGCCTCCATACCGCAGTCGGACATCAATCTGTTCATCATTCTGTCCGGTATACCTGGTAACAACATCTCCTTCAATGGCTGTTTGGACAGTAGAGGCCAGCTGAGCAGCGGTCAGGCCATAAGAACCTGCCCGACGACGATCAACCTCCAGCTGTATCTCAGGGCGGGCCTCTTCAATCCCGGTCCTTACTTCTCTGGTGCCCGGCACCTCCTCCACCAGTCCTACTACCTCCTCTGCCAGGAGCTCCAGCTCTTCCAGATCATCACCAAGCAGACTTATTTCCAGAGGAGCATCTCCCATATCATCACCACCGGTCAGGGAGGAGACGGCTGAAAATTGCAGGTCCTTAGCCTCAATATCTTCAGTCCTTGACCTCATAACCTCTACCACCTCACGGGTGGATCTATCCCTCTCCCCCAGATCCACCAGCTTGACCATCATCTCTGCCTCATCACCCATCCTACCGGAACCAATTGTGGACTGAACAGTCCTCACCTCTGGCAGGTCAAAGATTAACTCCTCCAGCCGAGCAACCACTTCATCTGTCTGAGCATGAGGTGTCCCCCGCGGCATGGAGATATCTATCCTGATTCGGCCCTCATCTATCTGGGGCAAGAACTCACTACCCACCATGACCATAATAAAGATACTACCCAGTAGAATTACCAGGCCCATGAAAAAGACCAGCCAGCGCCGGGAAATAATTGCTTCCAGCCCCCGGCCATAAAAGCTGGTCACCTTCTTTAGGAATACCGAAATTCTTCCCTGAGACTGACTCTCCTGCAGCTGCTGGGGCTCTACAGTGGCAAATAAGCGTGAACAGAGCATGGGAATTAAAGTTACTGCCACCCCCAGGGACAACAGTAGGGAAAAGGCCACAGTAAAGGAGAGATCTCTGAATATCTGGCCGGCAATACCTTCAATAAAGACCACCGGAAGAAAGACCATCAGAGTAGTCATGGTGGAGGCAGCAATAGCACTCCCAATCTCCCTGGTTCCCTCAACAGATGCTTCTAGAGCATCTGCACCAAGGGTCCGATGACGGAAGATGTTTTCCAGCACCACAATGGCATTATCAACCAGCATTCCAGCACCAAGTGCCAGCCCACCCATGGTCATTATGTTTAAGTTCATATCAGCAAAATAAAGGGCCCCAAGGGTGGTAATAATGGCCACCGGAATACTGACCGCAATGACAACTGTTGTTAAGATATTGGTCAGAAAGAGGTAGAGAATAATTATGGCCAGGATGCCACCCACAACTGCATTGCTAACAACTGAGTTGATAGCCATAATAATAAACCGAGACTGGTCAGAGACAGTATGGAACTCAACTGCCTCCCCGGACTGAGCCTGGATAACCTCCAGCTCCTCCTTGACATTCTCAGCCGCCTGGACAGTGTTGGCATCTGCCTCCTCAATAATGGAGAGCCGGACACTCTCCTCTCCCCCCACCCGGGAGTACTCGGTAATATCCTTAAAATCATCAACAACCTGTGCTATATCACCCAAAAAGTAAGTACTGCCCGTTCTGCCGGGCACGACAACATCCTCAATCTCCTCAACAGACCGAAACTTACCCAGAGTTCTTATCATCAGCTGCTGGCGTTCATCCAGGACAATATCTCCCCCTGGATAATCAAGGTTGGAGGCATGAATACTCTCCATGGTATCCTCCAGTGAAAGGTTGTGCTGTCGAACCTTACCCGGATCAAGCAAAACCTGTATCTCCCTGATCAGGCCACCACTAACCTCAGCTGAAGCAACCCCCTCCAGCCTCTCCAGGCGGGGCTGAACTTCATCCTCCAGGTATTCACGGAGCTCTGCCATCTCCATCTCACCAGTAACACCATAGTCCAGAATGGGCATGGCAGTGGGATCAAAGACCAGAGCATAAGGGTCATCAGCCCCATCAGGGAGCATGGGCCTTACAATGTCCACCTGTTCCCTAACATCCTGGATGGCATAATCCAGATCTGTTCCCCAGTCAAACTCAATTACAATCAGGGCCTCCCCCTCTCGGGAGACAGAGTACAGACTGGAGACATTACTGACTGTCATCAATCCCTCTTCTATGGGTCTGGCAACCAGTGATTCTATCTCCTCCGGGCCTGCACCATCATATTCGGTTAT
>CAZXKH010000143.1:0-5666 GCA_964641385.1 uncultured Clostridia bacterium
AGGAGCAGGAGCTTATCATCCCCCTGCTGGAGCTTCATTACCGCCAGTTACCCCTGCTGGGGAGCTGGCAGGTGGAAGCAGGCCTTCCCCAAAAAGAAGGGAATGGATTCTGGAAGACTGAGGGTACTCTCTTCACCCAAAAGGGCCCTCTTATTGGCCTGTTAAGGGGAGGATACAGCTCAGAGGATACCCCGCCGAACCACCGCTTTACTGCCGGAAGCTTCGGCACCCTCCCCCTGAGGGGAGAGGGAGAATACAGGCTGGCAGCAGCCTATGGACTGGGGACCCTGGAGTACCATTTTTCACTTCCTGCTCCCTTTACACCACTCATCTTTTTAGATGGTGGTCTTGTCTGGGATGAAAAAGCCAATAGCTCTGAGATCCTCTGTCTGGGGATTGGAGCTGCCATCGACACCCCACTGGGGATGCCCATGCGTTTTGATCTGGGAACCAGCACTGACCTGGAAGGACCCTTCTTCAATTTTAGCTTTGGGCACAGCTTTCACCCTCCCTATTAAGAATCAGGTTGGGGACTCCTGACCGGAGTCCCCAACCTTTATCCTTCTTATTTTTCTTATTCTTCCCTTCTCTACTCTTTAAGCCTTAACTATCAAGCATCTCACGCAAAAGCTGGTTAACCAGCTGGGGATTGGCCTGCCCCCTGGTCTTCTTCATAGCCTGACCAACCAGAAAGCCCATGGCCTTCTTTTTGCCGGAACGATAATCATCGGCTGCCTCCTCATTCTCTGCCAGTACCTCTTCAATAACGGGAAGCAGGTTATCACGGTCTGAAATCTGAACCAGGCCCCTCTCCTCCACAATATCCTGTGGGCTGTCTCCACTCTTAAAGGAGGCCTCAAGCACTTCCTTGCCAATCTTACCACTGATGGTTCCATCTTCCATCAGCTGCAGTAGCTCAGCCAGCTGCTCCCCACTTATTTTAAGCTGTTCAAAGTCCATTTCCTCTTCTTTAACCAGGCGCAGGAAATCACCCATTACCCAGTTACTCACTTCCTTGGGCTGTGGAAAGGCCTTTACTGCCTCCTCAAAAAAGTCTGCCAATCGGCGGGAGGAAGTTAAAACCCGGGCATCATATTCCGGCAGTTCATACTGCCTTTCAAACCGCTCTCTCCTTACTGCTGGCAGCTCAGGCAGCTGAGCACGAAGGTCTTCAATCCATTCCTCCTCACAGATCAGGGGGACCAGGTCTGGATCAGGAAAGTAGCGGTAATCATGAGCCTCCTCCTTGCTGCGCATGGAGAAGGTCTCCCCCCTTTGATCATCCCAGGCCCTTGTATCCTGTACAATCTTCCCTCCCCTCTCCAGCAGCTCAGTCTGTCTTTTTATCTCATACTCCAGGCCTCTTTCAATAGCACTGAAGGAGTTCATATTTTTCAGTTCGGTCTTGGTACCCAGGGTTTCACTTTCTGCCGGAGCCATTGATATATTGGCATCACAACGCAGGGAACCCTCCTCCATATTGCAGTCTGATACCTCCAGGTACTCCAAAATCTCCTTCAGGTTGCCAAGATAGGCATGGGCCTGAGCAGGGGTATGGAGATCGGGTTCAGTTACGATCTCAATCAATGGCACCCCGGAACGGTTGTAATCAACCAGGCTCTCACTACTTCCAGGATGATGAAGAAGCTTGCCCGCATCCTCCTCCAGGTGGATGCGATTGATACGGACCCTGATTCCACCCTGATCCTCATCAAGCTCCAGGTAACCATTCTTGGCCAGGGGCAGGTCAAACTGTGATATCTGATAGGCCTTATCTAGATCAGGATAGAAATAATTCTTGCGGTCGAATTTACTAAAATCTGCCAGGTGACAGTTCAAAGCCAGAGCTGCCTTTATGGCCTTCTCCACCACCCCTTTATTGAGCACAGGCAGTGTGCCGGGATAGCCCAGGCAGATAGGGCAGATATTGGAATTGGGTGGTCTACCAAACTCAGTACTGCAGCTACAAAATATCTTGGACTCAGTGGACAGCTGAACATGAACCTCCAGGCCGATGGTGGCCTGTAAAGCGTTACCCACAGTCATAGTTACTTCTCAACCTCCTTTTCAGCACCCGGTTCTGGCCATTTTCTGGCCTCGGTAAAGGCCTGCTCCCAGCTGTAGGCAGCACGCAAAAGCCTTTTTTCTGTCAGGGCATCACCGATTAGCTGCATACCGATGGGCATCCCCTTCTGATCATAGCCACAGGGGATTGAAATAGCTGGCAGACCAGCCATATTAATCGGTACAGTACAGATATCTGAGAGATACATGGCCATCAGGTCTTCTGTCTTTTCCCCCACCCTGAAGGCAGTACTTGGGGTAGTGGGAGCAATCAACAGATCATAGTCCTTAAAGACAGCCTCAAAATCCTCCTTGATCAGGCGCCTTACCTTTAAAGCCTTAAGGTAATAAGCATCATAATAACCTGAGCTTAAAGCATAGGTTCCCAGCATGATCCGGCGCTTGACCTCATCGCCAAAACCCTCCTGGCGGGTCTTGAGATAAAGGTCAAGCAGATTATCTGCCTCCAGGCTGCGATAACCATACTGCACCCCATCAAAACGAGCCAGATTGGAGCTGGCCTCTGCCGGAGCAACCAGATAATAGGCCGGCAGCGCATACTCGGTATGGGGCAGACTAACCTCCTCTGCCCTTGCTCCCATCTCCTCCAGCCTCTCCACTGCTGACCTTACCGCCTCTTTAACCTCAGCCTGCATATCATCAAGAAAGTATTCCCTGGGAACTCCGATCCTCAAACCCTCTACACCATCTTCTAGCCCTTCCATGTAGTCGGGTATCTCCTGCTGCAGGGAAGTGGAATCAAGGGGATCATGACCGGAGATCACATTCATGGCCAGGGCTGCATCCCTGACATCCCTGGTCAGGGTTCCAATCTGATCAAGGGAAGAAGCAAAGGCCAGAAGGCCATAACGTGAAACCAGTCCATAGGTGGGTTTTACCCCCACCACACCACAGAAGGCAGCCGGCTGACGGATGGAACCCCCAGTATCTGAACCAATGGCTATTGCCGCCTCTCCTGCTGCCACACAGGCAGCAGAACCACCACTGGAACCACCGGGAACCCGCTCCAGGTCCCAGGGGTTACGGGTAGTATGGTAATATGAGTTTTCAGTGGAAGATCCCATGGCAAACTCGTCCAGATTGGTCTTGCCCACCATCAAAGCCCCCGCCTCACTGAGCAGTTCAACCACTGTTGCATCATAGGGGGGATAATAGTTCTCCAGTATACGCGAAGCACAGCTGGTTAGTACTCCCTCTGTGCTCATATTATCCTTGAGGGCCACTGGAATACCGGTCAACACTCCCCCTCTCTTGCTCTTCAAATCTTCTTCTGCCAGCTCGGGAGTAAGAGTGATAAAGGACTGTACAAGCTCCTCCACCTCCTCCCAGCGTTTTTTTGTTGCAGCTAAGATTTCTGTTGGTGAAAGCTCTTTATTATGCACAGCTTTCTTCAGCTGGTACGCTGTCATATGATATAACTTCATCTTATTCTCCCTTCCTGTTAATGTCCCCTCTTCTCCTCATCAAGGATCCGGGGTACACGAAAGTACTTCTCCCCTGGTGCAAGCACCTCTTCTCTCTCCATAGAGGGTTTAACCTCATCCTCCCGCATAACATTTTTCAGTGGCAGGATATGGGCCATTGGTTCCACATCATCTGTGGGTAATTCATTCAGCTTCTCAGCATACTCTAAGATCTGAGCCAGCTGTTCTGTAAAGGCACTCCTCTCTTCCTCTTCCAGCTTTAGTCGTGCCAGATGGGCAATCCTTTCCACTGCCCCTTCTTCAATGGTCATTATGTACAGCTCTCCCTTCTATAAATACTATCGGTTTTCCCCCATAAGCTGCATAAACTCTTGCTCTGTCAACATCTCAACCCCCAGCTTTTTTGCCCTTTCATACTTGGATCCTGCTGCCTTACCAACCACCAGATAGTCTGTTTTACTGCTAAGACTTGAGGACACCCTGCCACCCTCTTTTTTAACAGCTTCACTGGCCTGAGAACGGGTCATCTCCTCCAGGGCACCGGTGAAGACAAAGGTCTGATCTGCAAGTTTTTTGCTCTCGGCTCTCTTCCTCTCCCCCTCCATTCTGAGGCCTGCCTGCTGCAGACGGGAGATCAGCTTAAGGTTCTGATCCTCCTGAAAGAAGGAAACCAGACTTTCAGCAATTCGGGGGCCGATCTCCTCTATGGCCTCCAGCTCCTCCTGGCTGGCCTCCATCAGCGCTGCTATGGACCCAAAATGATCCAGCAGCTGGGTGGCAACTCCCAGGCCCACATGTCTGATTCCCAGAGCAAAGAGCAGGTGTTCTGGAGCACGTTCCTTGCTCTCCTCTAAGGCCTGGAGCACATTCTGGCTGGACTTCTCACCCATCCGCTCCAGCTCTTTAAGGTCCTCTAGTTGGAGCTGATATAGATCAGCCACATCACTTACCAGCTCCTGCTCAAGGAGCTGCGTGAGCAGGGAGGGGCCAACACCATCAATATTCATTGCCCCCCGGGAAACGAAATGAAGCAGAGCCTCCTTCAGCTGGGCAGGACAGCTGGCATTGGTACAGCGGGCCACAGCCTCCCCGGGCAGATTGACGATCTCTGACTCACAGACAGGGCAGTTGTCGGGCATCCGGAAGGGAAGCTCATCACCACTGCGCTTCTCCTTTAATACTCTTTCCACCTTGGGGATAACATCTCCGGCCTTCTTGACCAGCACCGGGTCTCCAACTCGGATATCCTTTCTTTTAATCTCATCTTCATTGTGAAGGGTGGCTCTTTTAACAACAGAACCGGCGATCTGGACTGGATCTAAAAGAGCTGTGGGAGTCACCGCTCCTGTTCGCCCCACATTGAGCTGAATATCCCTGATCCTGGTCTCCACCAGCTGGGAGGGAAACTTATAGGCAATGGCCCAGCGGGGGCTCTTGGCTGTAGATCCCAGTTCATCCCGCAAAGAGAGGTGATTGACTTTGATCACCAGTCCATCGATCTCATAATTCAGCTCCTCTCTTTTCTCCTCCCACTGCTGACAGAACTTCAGCAGCTCTTCAGGATCACTGAAAACACGATAATGTGGATTGACCCTGAAACCCAGCTCCTCAAGATATTCAAGCACCTGGCTGTGCTCGGTAAAACCGGAATCCTCTATTTCACCGGCACCATAAATAAAGATGCTCAAGGGTCGGCGGGCTGTGACCCGTGGATCAAGCTGTCTCAGGGAGCCGGCAGCAGCATTGCGGGGATTGGCAAAGGGCTCCTCTCCCCGCTCCTGACGACGCTGATTTAAACCCTCAAAGGCCCTGAGGGGCAGATAGACCTCACCCCTGACCTCCAGGGTTACCTCCTCCTTAAGGCGCAGGGGAACAGCACCAATGGTTTTAATGTTGTGGGTAATATCCTCCCCCACCCGGCCATCACCACGAGTGGCCCCCCTGACCAGAGAACCCTGCCGGTAGATAAGAGAGGCAGATAGACCGTCAATTTTTAATTCGACCACATACTCCAGCTGATTCCTGTATAAAGCTCGCTCCACTCGCTGGAAAAAATTCCTCAAATCCTCCAGACTAAAGGCATTGTCCAGACTGAGCATGGGAGTGGAATGCTCCACCCTTTCAAAGGCATCTTCAGGCTCTGCTCCCACACACCGG
>CAZXKH010000144.1:0-5655 GCA_964641385.1 uncultured Clostridia bacterium
CGTACGTGCAGTTTGACGAGGGGTCCCAGCTGTGAAGCTGGTCCTACTCTATTGAATAAAGAAAAACTGCTTTGAAATACTATGCAAATACATGGACAGAAACTACAAATAATCACTGGAGAGGGGTGTTATCTTTGGAGCAGACTGGTACAGCTCTTAAGGGTTTACCGGTAATTGATCTAAAGGAAGGTCAAAGATTGGGAGAGCTTAAAGATTTATTGATCGATTTAAAGGGATTAAAACTTTACGGCTTGCAGGTGCTAAAGAATCGGTTTATTGCCAGCAGCCTGATCATACCCTTTACTCAGCTGAGAGAGGTGGGGGATGATGCTGTCATGGTCGATTATTCACCACCTGAGAAAGATGAGCTGCAGCTGGAGGTAAAAAAACTCTCCTTTTTTCAGCGCAGAAAGATGATTACTGTAGAGGGAAATTTTTTTGGAGAGCTGGTAGATATTCTCTTTGATTTAAATGGAGGCGAGATCAGGGGTTATGTCTGTGGTAATTTTGACAATTCGGATATCAAGAGCAGGCTGGCTCTATTGCCTGGACATCTGGTCCATCTGCTGGGCAGTGACCTGATCATTGTCTCTGCCGAAAGCCAGGATCATTTAAGCCCCTGGGAAGGGGAAGCAAGACCGGGTGAGACCAGGAATTTACTCTCATTAACGGCGATGGTTTCAGAGAGGTTACAGGATCTGCAGAGGAAGATCTTCAGCCAGCAGAGAAAGGGACAACAGTTTGAAATGGCTTCAGAGCTGAGACTGGAAGAAGAGAAGTATCTGGTGGGTAAAATATTAAGGGATGACCTGAAAAATGAATCTGGAGAGACTATTCTCCAGGCAGGGGAAAGGATAACAGAGGAAAAACTAAATAGTATCAGGTCTCAGGGTCTAATATCTCTGCTGTGGGGCAGGCTCGAATAGCTTTTATGGTTTTAGTTCTTCCGGTAGCAATCTCTCTTCATCCAGATAATAATAGACCAGAAAAGAATTAATGCCAAGCATTATAAGGGAGCTACCAAAGACAGGGATGAGCAGATCATGAGAATAAATGAGGCTGAAATAGAGGGGCCCCAGAGCAGTGCCAAAGAAACGAACAGAGGCATAAATTGAGGTGATCAATCCTCGTTTTTCTTCTGCCACTGAACTGGTAATCAGGGTGTTTAAGGCTGGCAGTATTAGCCCCAGTCCAAATCCCAGCAGGGCTGTGCTGAGGAGAAGGGGAACCGGATTATGGGCCAGAAAGGTCAATACAAGGGAGACCATTAGAGTTGATACTCCAACCAGGATCAGACTCTGAAGGGATATGGCTTTCAGGTAGGTGCCGGATATTATAGAGGAGATAGTGATTGCCATTACTGGCAGAGAGAGGCCTGCTCCTCTCTTTAGGCCCTGCCAGCGGTATACATCTTCAATGATCTGTGACAGATAAAAGAGTGTGCCAAAGAGCAGGGCCAGGGCCAAAAAGGCAGTCAGGAGATTGATCAGCATTCCCACTCCCTTTCTTTTGAATACTTCTACCATTCCCTGTAGATAGCTTCTCCATGAATCCTGACCGGGACCTTTTTCATCCTTTTCGATCAAAAGCCAGATAGACAGGGCTGAGGGAAGGCTCAACAGAGGATAAACAAAGAAGGGTGCAAACCAGATCAGTAAAGCCGTCAATGACCCGATAAAGGGGCTACTCACCTTACCAATACCATTGGCAGCTTCCAGATAACCAAGGGCCTTAATCCTTTCTCTACTGGTAAAGATATCACCGGTGGTGGCCATGGCAATCTGAGCTGTTCCGGCAGCTCCTATCCCCTGAATGACTCTGGAGCCCAATATAAAGGAGAAGGGGTCAGCAAGAAACAGGGCAGCCAGGCCACTGAGGCCACCACCCAGGCCATAAATTATGATGGCCGGAAGTAGGATTCTTTTTCTGCCCCACCTATCTGAAAGATAACCTGCGACCGGAATTATAAAGCCGCTGGGAAGAGAGAAGAAGGTAATTACCAGACCAGCCTGAAACTGGGTCAGTGAAAGCTCCTGCTGCAAAAGGGGGAGGATTGGAATTAGCATGGAGTTTCCCAGCACCATAACCAGGGGTACGCTGCATAGAGCACCAAAGATCAACCTTGTTTTGGATTTCAACTTCTTCTTACCCTCCTTCAAAAAAAGGCCTGCTACTTAAAATATCCAGCTGTCATCTTTTTAACCGGAATAATTTGAAATAATTTATCAAAGAATATAGAAGGATCTTGGATGGAGTGATGAAAATGGGACCTAAATCCAGGGGTACACTGGTGATCATTGGGGGAGCAGAGGATAAAGAGGGTGACTGTGAGATCCTTAAGAAAGTTGTCAGCCTGGTGGAAGATAGAACTCTGGTGATTTTGACCACTGCCACCGCCAGACCACAGGAGGTTGGTGGAGAGTACAGGGAGATCTTTGGCCGGCTGGGTGTGGAAGGGATCAGGTTGCTCCATGTAAATAGTCGTCCTCAGGCTCAGAGGAAAGAGGCAGCTGAGGCTCTTATTGATGCCGGGGGGATCTTTTTTACCGGTGGGGATCAGCTGCGTATCACCAGCCTGCTGGGAGGAACTGCTCTGGCTGGCAGTCTGCACCATGCCTACAGAGAGGGTAGTGTGGTTATCGGGACCAGTGCTGGAGCAGCTGCCATGAGCGATATAATGCTGGTAGAGGGCGACAGCGAAGAACCACCAAAAAAATGCACTCAAAAGCTGGCTCCTGGTCTGGGTTTGCTGGAAGAGGTGGTCATTGATCAGCACTTTGCTCAGCGAGGACGACTGGGAAGGTTGCTGGGGGCCATAGCTCAAAACCCCTATATTCTGGGTATTGGAATCGATGAGGATACGGCAGTGGTGGTAGATAATAGAGCAGTTTTAAAGGTCATTGGCTCTCAGACTGTAACCATTGTTGATGGTAGAAGTATGATCTATACCAATGTTTCAGAACAGGCTCCCCAGAAACCCCTGGCTCTTTTCCAGGTTCAGCTCCATATTTTGCCCCGGGGTTTCTCCTATGATTTACAGCAAAAAGAGGCCAGTCCATATCAGCCCTAAATTATAGCTCATCTTAAGGAGGTAGTCCTGTCCTTTGCGGTTATCAAACTGCAGGATTTTAAGAGGCCCCAATCAATACAGCTACTGTCCAGTAATTGTGGTTAGACTCGATCTGGGTCAGCTGGCAGACCTCTCGACAGAGAAACTACCAGAATTTATCAGCCGGCTGGTAGCTGCCTTTCCTTCTCTCAGTGAGCATGGCTGTTCACTGGGAAGAAAGGGTGGTTTTTTGGAACGTCTGGAGGAGGGAACTTACCTGGGTCATGTGCTGGAACATCTGGCCCTTGAATTGCAGAACCTCTGTGGTGAGGAGGTTAATTATGGTCAGACACGACACCTGGAGGGAAGCTGTTATCGTCTGGTCTGTGAGTACCGGACCGAGAAACTGGGAGTAAGAGCAGTAAAGTATGCCCTGCAGATCATCCTTGGTCTGCTTGAGGGACAGAGTATAGAGCCTCAGCGATATCTCTCAGAGCTTAATAGAATAAAACAGGAGGAGTCTCTGGGGCCCAGTACCAGGGAGCTGGTTTGTGCAGCTAAAAATCGGGGTCTGCCGGTTAAGGTCCTTGATGCAAGCAAAAGCTTAATCCAGGTGGGTTACGGGAGCTCTGCCTGCAGACTGGCAGCAACAATTACTGAAAATACTTCCTGTCTGGCAGTGGATATTGCCAGCGACAAATGGCAGACCAAGGAGATATTGCGGCAGATGCAGCTGCCTGTTCCTCAGGGATGGATTGTTACCTCCTATCAAGAGGCCTTAGAGCGCATGCAGCAGTTGGGTCCATCGGTGGTGGTTAAGCCCTATAATCGTAATCAGGGTAAGGGAGTGACTACCAATCTCAGCTCTAAGAATAAGCTTCGCAAAGCCGTAGAGATAGCTCAGCAGTACAGTACTAAGGTCATTGTAGAAGAGAGTATCCCCGGGCGTGATTATCGTTTGCTGGTAGTAGGAGATGAAGTGGTGGCTGCAGCTGAACGCTTACCTCCCCGTGTAACTGGAGATGGAGAAAGGAAGCTGTGGGAGTTAATCGAAAAAGAAAACCAAAATCCCCGTCGGGGATATGATCATGAAAAACCTTTGACCAAGATTCCCATCGATCCCTCACTTATCCTCCATCTTTCCCGTCAGGGCCTAAACCTGGAATCAGTGCTACCACCGGGGAAAGAGGTGGAATTGAGAGGGACAGGTAACTTAAGCTGTGGTGGAAGGGCAATAGATGTTACCCATCAACTTCACCCTCAAAACATCAGGCTGGCCCTTGCGGCCCGAGATTATATAGGTCTTGATGTGGCAGGCATTGATCTTATTACCCCTGATATTTCATCTCCGGCTGTAGAGGAGGGAGGAGCCATTATTGAGGTTAATGCTGCTCCTGGCCTCCGCATGCATCATTTTCCCTCTCAGGGAAAAGCTCGTGATGCTGCCGGAAAGATAATTGAAATGCTCTTTCCACCCTCCAGAGAGAAAGTGCCGGTAATTGCAGTTACCGGCACCAACGGCAAGACAACCATTGCCCGTTTAATAAGCTATCTCCTGCAGAGGTCTGGAAGCTCTGTAGGCACTGCTACTACAGATGGTATCTATCTCAATGGCAGATTGCTGCATGAGGGAGATATGACAGGACCCTGGAGTGCTGGCTTTGTTCTCCGCCATCCCAGGGTGGAAGCGGCAGTACTGGAGACGGCCAGGGGAGGTATGCTGAGGGAGGGACTGGGTTTTGATAGCTGTCAGCTGGGTATTGTCTCCAATATATCCCCGGATCATCTGGGGCAGGAAGGGATCAATGATCTGCAGTCTTTGGCCAGGCTCAAATCACTGGTTCTGGAAGTGGTAGAAAGGGATGGGTATTCAGTTATCAATGCTGATGATCCCTATGTACTGGAGATGGTAGATGTGGCTGGAGGAGAACTGGTCTATATCAGTCAGCAGGAGGATAATCCTGCTCTTAAAAAGCACCTGGCAAGGGGAGGCAGGGCAGTATACCTTGACAAAAAAGGGATCATTATCCTGGGCATGGGTAAGGAAAGATATCCTCTGCTGAGTGTTGATAGGGTGCCCTTTACTCTTGGAGGTAAGGCAGTACACCAGGTTGAGAATATGCTGCTGGCTATAGCAGCCAGCCGGGCACTGGGGCTCTCCCCACAGCTGATCAGGTCTGCTTTGCAGGAGTTTGGACTAAGCCCTGATCATAATCCGGGTCGCTTAACCATTATTGAAGAGTATGGGATTAGGGTTATTGTTGATTACGGCCACAACCTTGAGGGTTATCGTCAGACCCTGGCCACAGCAAGAAGAATTGGCTCAGGACGACTGCTGGGAGTTATCGGCCTACCGAATGACAGAGAGGCGGAATCTATTCGGCGGGTTGGCCAGCTGGCTGGAGAGTCCTTTCAGGTTCTTTACATCAAGGAAGATAAAGAATTAAGAGGTAGAAAAAGGGGAGAGGTTGCAAGATTGCTGGCTGAGGGTGTTAACAGGGCCCAGAACCCTGGTAGTTATTCTCTGCTGCTACAGGAAGAGGAGGCAGTTATGAAGGCCCTCTCGGAGGCCAGAGCCGGTGATACGGTGATTGTTTTTTACGAAA
>CAZXKH010000145.1:0-1879 GCA_964641385.1 uncultured Clostridia bacterium
CTATGTAAGTTGATTTTTGGGCTTCTGTGGTCCTATAGAGGTTTGTTCTAAACACATATCTAAATGTGAATATTTAACCTCTTTTGCAGGAAAAATTTAAGTGATTAAAGAGGCTAAATAAGTCTTGCTGTTGGGCATAATTAAGCAATAGTGGAAGAAAACCGGTAGGGACAATGTCATCAAAGGAATCTGTTGTTACTATACTATCAACTACTTTAATTTCGTTTTTTGTAGCCTGTTGACCTAATTTTGAACTTCTATCAATGTGAACTAGTAACTGCTCAGTCTGATAAAAACGGATCCTTTGCTTTTTTGTCTGGTAGAAATCAACCTCATCTAAAACTAAGACTGTCTCTTCAAAGCTGATTTCATCACATTTTTGATTTAATATAACCGCTCTATCAACAGTAATATTTATCTGAGTGCAAGATTTATTTAAGGTTTTTTTTATAAGATAGATTTTACTATCACAAACCTTACAACGAAAACGTTGCTTTATCCCTGCTTTGGTTGGATAAGTGCCATTTTTAATTACAGATGTGCTGGAGCATTCAGGGCAATGCGTCTGCAAATTATCTGAGTGCCTTCATGATTAAGGATAAGGGAGTAAATATGATGCCTGTACTGATGGTTTTTGCCCATCTGACAGGAGATAATTTTTTTCACAAACCATAACCTGTGGATCCTGGAATTCAGAGTCAACTTTCTCCAGCAAACAAAGTTTGCAAGTGGATCTCTTGTTGAAATAAGTTAAAAGGGTGGAAAAGAAGGAGCAATAAATATCAATTTTGACAACAGGCCCTCAATTATTATGTTTCAATTATAGTCCGAACTCCAGCTGTATTTACTGCAATTGCTTAAAGAAAGATAGAAATAACTCCTCCCTTGGGTTAGTGATCAGCAACCTAAAGCAGTGGAATAGGTCATTGCCATGGTTTTACTTGGGTTTATCTCAACCATCCATGAGGGTGTAGTCTGATAGAAGGCGTATTGGTATTGCTCACAGGTGTAAAGTATTCATTTATGCTCTGGTGTACTGCTATCTGTACAGAAACCTCTTGGGAAGTGGTTTTCTGAAGGGATGTTAGCTATAAGTGTTAAAAGAACACCATTTTTTTGTGAGGATGGAGAACCTTTAACGAAAAAATAACCATAAAAATATACAACAACACTACTCAATATTATCTTGCAGCCAGCTGAAACCTATTGATCTTGGGGCCGATAAATATTTTTGTTGGGCCAGAATATTAAGATCATCCTGCTTGCAATTATTAATTGATTATGGTAAAATTAAAAACGCTGAAAATAGATACTGCATATCTTTCAAAGATCGGGTGAAGTGAGTGGATCATAAATTTATGGCAGAGGCATTAAAGGAAGCTGGTTCTGCTTTATCTCAGGATGAGGTTCCTATTGGAGCTGTCATAATATTTGAGAATAAAATTATCGCCCGTGGACATAACTTAACTGAAAAAAACTCTGATCCTACTGCCCATGCCGAAATGATAGCCATTAAAAGAGCAGCTGAGTTTCTGGGAGGCTGGCGCTTGCATGGCTGTCAGCTCTATGTTACAATCGAACCATGTCCCATGTGTGCAGGGGCAATAATACAATCCAGAATTGATAGACTTGTATATGGAGCCAGAGATCTAAGGGCAGGAGCTGTGGGGTCTGTATTAAACCTTTTTGAGTACAGCACTTTTAATCATCATCCACAGGTAACAGCTGGAATTAGGGAAGAAGAATGCAGCCATTTAATGAAAGAATTTTTTCGTTCCCTGAGGAATTAACTGGAGGGATGTCCGAGTCCGGCTGAAGGAACCAGATTCGAAATCTGGCAGGCAGGTATTCCTGTCTCGTGGGTTCGAATCCCACTCCC
>CAZXKH010000145.1:1889-5653 GCA_964641385.1 uncultured Clostridia bacterium
CAAAAAACCAACGGAGAGGTGGCCGAGTCCGGCTTAAGGCGCGTGCTTGGAGAGCACGTGAAGAGTTCTCTCTTCCGTGGGTTCGAATCCCACCCTCTCCGCCATTTTTATCCCCTGCTGCTGGGAATATATGGTATCGAGAATGTTTTTAGATATCTATTGTCACATTTGGCCATTTACCTTCTCTATAGTGTTTTCTTTATATCTTGAATTTAACAGGGTTTAGAACCCTTGAGAATCTTTATAACAGGGCAATGCAATAGCTTAGTTAGCTGTTAAGCAGTTTGACTTGTCCAATGCCATCTGCTATAATATATTTACAATTTTAAAAAGGCTTAATCTTGGCTGTGCTAGGTGGGGTGGTAGCGGTACCCTGTAACCCGCAATCCGCTATAGCGGGATCGAATACCTGCTAGAGGGTCTGTTCTTTTAGGGTCAGGCCCAGTTAAGTGGTGACGAAGATTGGGTCCCACGCAACGGAACTTTCCGAACCCCGTCAGGCCCGGAAGGGAGCAGCGGTAAGTAAATGCTTTCGTGTGCCGTGGGGGTACCTGATTGGAGCTAACTGACTGGGTAACGCCTGGGAGTCATTCTCGATAGCAGGGCACAGTCTTTTATTTTTTTAGTTCTATTTCAGATGTTAAGAGGAGTTGACATTTAGATATAGAACATATTTTGTGAGGCATTTTTTTTAGGAAAGAGGGGGAACTGATGAAGTCCTATCTATCTCTTTATCGTAAATGGAGACCAAGGGTCTTCTCAGACTTTACCGGTCAGCAGCATGTGATTAAAACACTAAAGAATGCTATTGCACAAAATAAGATTTCTCATGCCTATCTTTTTGCAGGGCCAAGAGGGACTGGTAAGACAAGTACAGCCAAGGTTTTTTCTAAAGCTATTAACTGTCAGCAGGACAGGGATACACCTGAGCCCTGTAATGAATGTAGTTCCTGCAAACAGATAGAGCAGGGTAATGCTGTGGAAATATTCGAGATCGATGCTGCCTCTAACCGCGGCATTGATGAAATCAGACAGCTGAGAGAGAATGTTAAGTTCCCTCCCACCCTTGGTCACTATAAAGTATATATCATAGATGAAGTTCATATGTTAACAACGGAAGCCTTTAATGCTCTGTTGAAGACATTAGAGGAACCTCCATCCTACATTATCTTTATTATGGCTACAACTGAACCCCACAAACTGTTACCAACTATTCTTTCAAGATGTCAGCGCTTTGACTTTAAATACCTGACTGTAAAGGAAATACTGAAGCGCCTTGATTATATATGCCAGGAAGAGGAAATAATGATCGAAAGGAAGGCCCTTAATCTCATTGCTCGCTCAGCTGAGGGGGGTATGAGGGATGCTCTCAGCCTGCTGGATCAGGTGCTGGTCTATGGTGTTGATGAGATTGATGTGGATCTTTTAAGCTCTATGCTGGGGATTATCAAACAGGAAGTATTCACATCTTTAACCCGTAAAATTTTGGATCAAGAGACCAGTGAGGGGCTATTACTTATCAACTCCCTGATCGATGAGGGTAAAGATGTAGAACAGATTATTAAGGGTCTTATCTTCCATTTTCGAAACCTGCTGATGCTGAAGGAGTGTGGTTCAGAATCAGGGATCGTAGATCTGCCTCCAGAGGATATTGACCAGCTGCAGACATTGACTGATAGTCTGGGCAAAGAAAGACTACTTAGCATGATTAATATGCTAAGCAAATCTCAGGGGGAACTTCGCTGGACCAATCAACCCATCTTTATTCTGGAGCGTTGCTACATGGAGCTGGCTGGGATTGAAGAGGAAAAACAGACAGAATACAGCAGCCTGCAGAAGAGAATTGACGCTATTGAGGCTCAACTAAGAGGCGAAAAGGCTATTAAAGGAAAGAGAAAAGAGAGTAAGAAAAAATCTGAGAGTGCTAAAAAGTTAAAAAAGGACTCCAGAAAGAATATATCTCCAGCGAAGACTGGCGAAAGTAAAGGTATTGCCGAGAAATGGAAACAGGTAATGGCTGCAATTCAGAAGGAAGATATACATATTCATGCCTGTCTTAAGGACTGTGAATCTGTTTCAGTGGAAGATGGCACACTACTACTTGTTTTCAAACATGAATTTCACTGGAATAAAATCAAGAAAAACAGTGAGTTGCTGGATAAGATAATTAAAAAAGAGTTGGAAAAGGATTATAATCTCCAGTTGGAACTAAAGGGAAAAAGATCTGATAATCCTGCGGGGGATCAAGGAGCTAGCACTAATAGCAGTGATGGATCTGAAAAAAAAAATGAAAGACATCAACAAAAGCTGCAGGAAAAAGTAATTAGAAAAGCCCTGAAGGATTTCAACGGAGAGATTATTGAAAGGAGTTGATAAAAGATGAACATGGGTAAGATGATGAAACAGTTTAAGACAATGCAGAAAAAGATGGAAAAGATTCAGGATGAACTAAAGGATAAAGAAGTAGAGGCCTCCTCAGGTGGGGGAGCTGTAAAGATCGTTGCCAATGGGAAACAGGAAATTGTAGATCTAAAAATTGATCCAGATGCAGTTGATGAAGATGATGTTGAAATGCTTGAGGATTTAATACTTGCTGCCATCAATGAAGCCCTGCGAGAAAGCAGGGATATGATGGAGGGTGAAATGTCTAAGCTGACCGGTGGAATGAACATCCCGGGGTTGTTTTAGATGAGATATCTGGCCCGCCCTCTGGCCAGGTTGATCTCCCAGTTTACCAGGCTTCCTGGTATTGGAACCAAATCTGCACAAAGAATCGCCTTCTATGTGCTGGAAATGGAAGAAAAAGAGATTAGAGAGCTGGCCAAAGCATTGGTTGAGATGAAGGATAATGTTCGCTTCTGTTCCATCTGTTTCAACCTGACGGAGAAGGACCCCTGCCCAATCTGTGTTGATGAGAGTCGTAACAGGTCACTGATTTGTGTGGTTGAAGGGCCACGCGATGTAGTGGCTATGGAAAAGACAGGGGAGTATGGGGGGCTTTATCATGTTTTGCATGGTTCTATTTCTCCCATGAATGGAGTAGGACCTGATGAAATCAGAGTACAGGAGCTGTTACCAAGAATTAAAGATGACAGTATTAAAGAGGTTATACTGGCTACAGATCCCAATGTTGAGGGTGAAGCTACAGCCATGTACCTGGCACGCCTTCTCAGGCCTCTGGGAGTTAAGGTGACAAGAATTGCACATGGTCTTCCAGTAGGGGGAGACCTGGAATATGCAGATGAAGTTACCCTCTCCAAGGCCCTGGAGGGAAGAAAGGAAATCGATGGATAGCTTTTTTCATGGCCTGAGCTGAGATTGGGCTCGGGCCAGTTTTTTGTCTGCTATGGGTAATAATAATGGGGTTTGCACATCTTTTTTATTTTGGCAGATGTCTTTTGATGGATGACACTTTAGAAGAGACATTATTCATATCAATATTTAATCGTGGATAAAGAGAATATTTATTATTTTCGCAGCAATTTTTTTTTATAAATCCCTAGATACTAAGTGTTTCCATCAATAAGCAAATATTATATTTAGAATAATAAAGGATTGTTGTCTTAAACATCGAATAATATAGTGAGATATGTCATATGACAATCCGCCCAATTTCTGGCTTGGTTTATGCCAATAGGTCTCCTTATTAGCTAAAATATTTAATAAATATATTGTTTTTTGAAAGAGGTGTAATAATAATGAATACTGAAAGCATTAAAGTTTTAATATGTGACGATCATGAAGTTATAAGGGTGGGCCTGGCT